>JAVBSA010000314.1:0-22786 GCA_031556915.1 Victivallis sp. | reverse complement strand
CGGATTGGTCCGCGGAGTTCTCCGCTCCCCGGCCGGCCAGCCGTCCAAGATCGCCTTTTCTGAACGGCTCAAGGCGAAATACGGATCGGTGGAGGAGCTCAACCGGGTTTGGGGAAGCGCTTACCGGTCATGGCAGGACTTTCTGGAAAGCGCCGAACTGCCGGACGAAAAACGCGCATGGGACGATCTCGTACTCTTCAACACCGAGATCATCAACCTTTACTTTTCGAAGATCCGCGAGACTCTCAATGCTGTCGTCCCGGGGAAACTTTATCTCGGCTGCCGTTTTCCCAACGCCTACAACCGCAACGTGGTGAAAATCGCCGCGAAGTATGTCGACGTGTTGAGTTTCAATCTCTACAAGTATTCGATTGGAAGTTTCCAATTGCCGAAAGGAGTGGATAAACCGGTCATCATCGGCGAATGGCATTTCGGAACCATGCAGTACGGCCCGCCGAATCCGGGACTGTGCAATACCGCCGACCAGACCGAACGCGCCCGTGCTTTCGACCGTTATCTCCGCAGCGCGCTGTGGAACCGGAATATCGTCGGTGCCCATTACTTCGCCTACTACGACCAGGCGGCCACCGGACGCCCCAACGACTGTGAAAACATGCAGTTCGGATTCCTCAGCGTCGTCGACGTTCCCTACCCGGAAATGGTTGCCGCCGCCCGCAAGATCGGCGATGAACTTTATCGGATCCGCATTCAAACCGTTACAACCGACAAATAAGGAGCCCGAGAGATGAAAAAGAAACCGTTTACACTGATTGAATTGCTCGTCGTTATTGCGATCATCGCCATCCTGGCGGGAATGCTGCTGCCGGCGCTCGCCAAAGCGCGGATGACGGCGAAACGCAGCAATTGCACCTCCAACCTCAAGCAGATCGGCCTGGCTTATGTGCTCTATAACGACGACTATGACCAGATGATGCCGGCGAGAATCGCCGCCACCGCATATTACCATCTGCAGAAGTATCCGACCTGGCCGCACTGGATCCACCCGTATTCCAGGAACATGAAACTCTTTTTCTGCCCATCGGATCCGGACAGCATGGCCGACTACGCCGCCTCCAAAGACAAGAACAGTCCGGATAACACCGCCGATAAAGACCTCAAGGTCTCCTATCGCTACCGGTGGGTGCTTTTCAATTATGCCGAAGCGCGCAACGGAGCGCTGAAAACCAATGAATTCGCCATGCCGTCCCGGCAGTTTTACCTTTATGACCGGATCACCAGCCATGACGGCACCGATGTCCATCTCGGTTATGCAAGCCCCATATTGCGGCCGGCGATCTCCACGGCGGCACTCGCGGCGGACGGCCATGTCGGGAAAATGACAGTGCGCGGAAGCGGCGGGGTTTACGATGCCAACTGGTTCAAATTAAGCAACAATAACAACGTGGGCGATTGGAGTAAATCTCCCCGGACGGGATATGATCTGACCGAATAATCCGGGTTTGCCGCATTACAGGGGACAGCAGGTTAAGTCGGACATGTCGGACAAGTCGGACATGTCCGACTTGTCCGACTTGTCTAATACTCTTCATTTAAAGGATCACGAAACACACGAAAAAGACGAAAGTTTTTTTCTTCTGAATTTTTTCGTGTTTTTCGTGTGTTTCGTGGTCAAAAAAATGGCATTTCCCGTTAAGTGAAGAGCATTGGTCCGACTTGTCCGACTTGTCCGACCCGGGCTTGATTGCCGAGGGGGCTTCCGCAAACGCGTCAGCGTGATGGGCTCGATATCTGGACCATTAGGTTGATAAGTTTCATTATCAATGACTTCAAGCGAATATTGAAGAGTTTTCGCATAAGGTAAACGGAAATCGTTATTGCGTTCGCTGCCGTTTACCGGTATAATATAGAGAAACCAAAAACGGAGGAGTTGAAATGACGGAACAGTGGACAACAGAACAAGCATGGGCGTGGCATGAGGCGCAGCCGTGGTTGCGCGGCTGCAATTTTTTGCCGAGCGACTGCTGCAACCGGGTCGCTTTGTGGCAGGAACTCGACTTTGAGCAGCACCTGGCGACCACCGACCGGGAGTTTGAATTGGCGGCCCGAACCGGATTCAACTCCATGCGGGTGATTCTGGAATTTATCGTCTGGGATGAGCAACACGACGGTTTCATGGAGCGTTTCGAGCGTTTCCTGGCCACCGCCGCGAAGCACGGGATTTCGCTGATGGTCTGTTTCGCCAATGACTGCGTCGTGCCGAAAGACGAGAAGTATAAACCGCTTACGCTCGGCCCGCAGCATTATGATCTCGGATATCACGGCGGGCGTAAAAATTCCCCGCACAGCGGTTACAAAAATGTGGTCGGGTACAACCCGGTGCTCGATGAACCGGAAACCGCGGAGCGTTTTTACGCCATGGTCACCGAAATCGTCGCCAAATATGCCGATGATCCGCGCATTGTGATCTGGGACCTTTTCAACGAACCCGGCAACGGCAACCGCGGCGAAGTGTCGGTGCCGCATGTGAAGCGGATTTTCGACGCGGCCCGCGCGGCGTCGCCCTCGCAGCCGCTGACGACCGGGGCCTGGCGCGGACCCGGCAACTGGAATTCGGCGGAACTGCTCGCTCTGGAACTGTCGGACGTCATCTCTTTTCACAATTATTGCGGACTCGACGAACATGTTCTCACCATCGATGTACTGCGCAAATACAACCGCCCGCTCTTCAATACCGAATGGCTGAACCGTTTGTGGAACGGGCATGTGGCGGCGGTTTTTCCGCTCTTCTATCTGGAAAAAATCGGCTGCTGGAACTGGGGGCTGGTGAACGGCCTGTCGCAAACCCACGAGCCGTATGAAAGTACGTGGCGCAGATACGAAGAGAATGGGCTCGAGGGTCTCGGCAACGTCGACTTGACCAGGTGGATGCATGATCTGTTCCGGATCAATCTGCGCCCTTACGATCCGCGCGAAATCGAGCTCATCAAAAAATATTGCGCCATGGCGGACGCCGGCAGGAAATAAAATGAAGATCACCAAACTCGAAACCATCCTGGTCGGCGCGCCGACGCCGGGTTGCGGTCTGCTTTCGAACCGCAACTATTTTTACATCCTCCTCCACACCGACGAGGGAATCACCGGGCTCGGCGAAGCCACCCTTGAAAGCCACGACGAATCCATCCTCGGCGCCCTGCGCGACCTTGAAGATCTGGTCGTCGGGCAGGATCCCGCCAGGATCGGGTTCCTGATGCAGACGCTGATCCGCCAGCGCTTCTGGAAGGGCGGCGTGGTCAAGGCCTCCGCCATCTCCGGAATCGAACTCGCCTGCTGGGATATCCTCGGCAAGGCCGTCGGGAAACCGGTATTCGAACTCTTCGGCGGCGCCGTCCGCGACAAAATCCGCGTCTACGCCAACGGCTGGTCGGGCGGCTCGACCGACCTTGCCGAAATCCGCGACCGGGCGCAAGCCGCCCTGGCGGACGGGTATCAGGCGTTCAAATTCAGCCTCGCGATTCCAAGCTGGCCGGTGCGCGATTCGGCGGCGGTCCGACGCATCGCACAGGCGGCGGAAACAGTCCGCGAAGCCGTGGGAGCAGAGCCGGCCCTCTGTTTCGACGGCCATGGCCGGTACGATTCCCGGTTGGCCATCCAAGTCGGGAAAGCGCTGGAACCCTTCGACCTCCTGTTCTACGAAGAACCCGTCCAGCCCGAAGATGAGGAAGGCATGGCGATGGTCGCCGAAAAAGTCACTATCCCCATCGCCGCCGGGGAACGGCTGACCCGCCTCCAGGAGTTCCGGCGGCTTTTCGAAAAACGGGCCATCGCCGTCGCCCAGCCCGACCTCGCCCATTGTCACGGATTCAACGAAGGAACCAAAGTCGCGCATATCGCCGAAGCCTTCGACGGGTTTGTCGCGCCCCACTGCCCGATGAGCCCGGTCATCACCGCAATCTCCCTCCACCTCGACGCCATCGCGCCCAACTTCCTGATCCAGGAACGGCTGTTCCTCAACGACTGGCGCAACGAAGTCATTACCGAACCCCTGAACGTAGTTGACGGCTGCCTCGCACTCCCCAAAGGGGCGGGGTGGGGAATCGAACTCGATATGGATATGGTAAGAAAACATCCGCGCATCCTGGCCGGAAGCCCCAAACTCTTCCGCCCCGACGGCGCTGTGTGCGATTGGTGAAACAAATGAACGAATTCAAAGACAGAACAGTATTGGTCACCGGCGGTTCGCGCGGACTCGGCGAGGCGGTTTGCCGCCGGTTCGCTTCGATCGGGTGCCGCGTCGTCGTCAATTATGCCCACGGCCGGGAAGCGGCGGAGAAAGTAGCTGCTGATATCGGCGGAATCGCTTACCCCTGCGATATTTCCAACGAAAAAGCAGTCGAAGAAATGTTCGCCGCCGCCGGACCCGTCGATATCCTCGTCAACAACGCCCGGATCGATCCTTATATGCGCTCCCCCGAAACCGGCGACGGCGATTGGTGGGATCAAGTCATGGCCGTCAACCTCAAAGGCGCTTACCTCTGCGGAAAATTCGCCCTCGAGCAGATGACCGAACGGAAATGGGGACGCATGGTGCACATTTCAAGCATCTGGGCCTGCCAGCCCGCCACCGAACGGATGCTCTCCTACGCCGCCGCCAAAGCCGCGATGCACGCACTCTCACGCGGATTCGCCCGGCTCGGCGCCCCGTATGGCGTAACCTCGAACGTATTGGCCCCCGGCTTGATCCTGACCGATCTCTGCAATGTTCGGCTCACACCCGAGCAACTGCAGAAAGAAATGGCCGGAATCCCGCTCGGACGCGGAGCCGCGCCCGCCGAAGTCGCCGAATCCGTCCTCGACCTCGCCAAAAGCGGCTTCATGACCGGCGAAGTCGTCCACCTCAACGGCGGCGCCTTCATGTCAGCGTAACACCCTGTCCGCCAGACTTGCCCTTCAGGCGTCAGATATTGGCTTGCTGCGAGCTCAGGTAGGGCTGTCTGTCCTCAGACAGCCGTTCGCTATGCAGAATCGATCGGACAAATTTTCATCTGCCGTTCTGCAAGGTGAACGGCGCTCTGCGGACAGAGCGCCCTACCTTTGGCGATTCCTTGAAAATAGCTGGCGCTTTAAGGATACGGTTTGTATTTACGGCGTTGAAGCGAGCGGTTTGCCGTAGATCTCGATTTCGTCGATATTCCCGCCTTTGGGGGTGGGGAACGTTACCTTTACGAGAATGTAGCGGGCGTTGACGGGGGCTTCCGCCTTCGTCATGGACCAGCCGCTCTCATCCCAGGCAAACGGGGTTTCGGGGATGGCGGGGGCGAAGGTTTTGCCGTCTGCGCTCACCCGGACCGAGATTGCGCCGGGATACGGTTGGGTTCCGCGCCGCAGGTTGACTCCTGTGAAGGCGTAGCTCTCCTTGAGGTCGAAAACGACTTCCATTTCAGGTTTGGTGAAGCTGGCGCGGCGATCCCACTGGTCGAGGCCGTCGGTAAGCGCTTTGCCGTTGGCGGCGCGCCCGGTATGTTTGCCGACGCTGGGATCCTTGAAGGATTGATCGCCTTCCGGGAAATTGTAGGCGTAGGTCGCGCCGGTCTTGAGGGTGAAGTCGCGCGGGAACCGGCTGTCGGGCCGATTGTCCGAGAGCAGGTGCTCGAACTTCGTCCGATCAAGAAGGATGCTGACGGTCTGGTGGATGACCGCTTTGCGTTCGCCGTTGACTTTGAATTCGGCGACCAGGGGGTAGATGAATTCCGGCTTGAAATGGGGGCTGTTTTCTGGCGTGGTCACGTCGAAGGTGAATTCACGGATTTCGCCCGGTTTGAGGGTGGGGACTTTGACGCTTGCATCTTTGATCCGCCAGTCGGCGAGGGTCTGGAGCACGACTTCGCCCGCCGGGAGTTTCGCAACTCCCGGGTTGACGAGCTGAACCTTGACCTGGAAGCTTTGTCCGGGAACGGCTTCGGCGGTGGCCTTGTCCGCCGGGTGGCTTGCCAGACCCATCGCGCTGATGCCGAGCATCGGGATGGATTCGTTATAGCAGTAGAGAATTCCCGCCGTTTTGATTTCAGGGAGCTCAAAAGTGGAACCGTCAAATTTCACCTTCTGAAGCAGCGCGCTTTCGGCCGGGGCAAAGAAGGCGTGTTCGAATTTCGCGCCGGCGGGGAATTGAATCGTGAGCTTGCCCGCGGGCGCCGGGAAGCGGGTGACCCCGGCGATGGCGACACTGTAATTGCCGTTGAACACCTGCGGGATTTCGACACGGAGTCGGTCGGAGCCTCCGGTGTAACCGGGTTGGATTCCGCCTTCTTTGAGATATTTGGCGAAGAAATCGGAGACGACTTGCACCTCCACCGATTCCGGGCGGAGCGCTCCGAGCCGGGTGTTGAACCAGAAGGCTTTGCCTTTGCCGAATTCATTCATGGTGACCGCGGCGGCTTTGCCGTTCTGGAAGAGGTCTTCGGCGTTCCGGATTTTCGCGGTGGTCGTGTCGAAGAGAATTTTGCCGTCGGCGCGGATCACGTTGCCGTATTCGGTGTTGTACCAGAGGTCGTCGGGGGAGACTTCGATCCCGGTATAGACTCCTTTGTAATTGACGCCGAGCACTTTGCCGAGCGCGTTGTGTTCGATGTGGTGTTCGTCGAAGGAGCCGCTGCGCATATCGGCGTAGAGAACGCCGCCGCCGGCGACGAAAGCCTCGATGTTTTTGCACTCTTCGGCGCTCAGGTGTTCGGCGCCGACCAGGAAGAGGGCGTTGTAACGCTTCATGAAACCGGGGGCAAGCTTGCCGGAGGGAATCGCCTCGACCCAGTAACCCGCGTTGCGGAGATGCGTGTAAACCGAAAGGCGGTTGTTGCCGGAAAAATCCCAGCGGCTGACCCCCGTTTCCCCAGCCAGCATCACGTCGCGCTGCGGCATCAGCATGGCGATGCGCGGAACTTCCGCCGCCGTCGCGTTGCGCCAGAACGCTTCCGTGCGGTGGATCGTCGCGGCGAGGCGGGTCAGGTAAAAGAAGCGGCTGCGGCGGCTGCCGTCGGGGGAGGTGAGGGCGAAGGTGGCGTAATCGGCGGTTCCGCCCGGCATGCCGAGGTGGAAGAAGTCGCCCCCTTTGTAGCCGTTGGCGAGCAGCCGCCAATAGCTTTGCGCGAACTGCCAGCCGGGACCGGCGTGGTTGTTGAGTTCGCCCGAGAATACGCCGTATTGAAAGTGTTTGTCGGCGGGATCGGTTGGCAGGATGCAGTGATAAAGATAGCTGAATTCGTAGGTGTTGCGGTCGCCGTGGCCGTACTGGTCGATGCCGTAGAGGCCGAGGCTTTCGTCGCGGGTGTAATCGGCGAGAATTTCATGGTTGAGCGCGCGCGTGCGGGCGACGGCCTGCATTTCGATGGTGCACTGGGTGGATTTGGAGACGACGCTCCGTTTGACGGGGTCGTTCTCGCGGACGGCTTTGAAGTAGTCGCGGATGAATCCCGCGTAGGCTTCTTCCTGGAAGCGCCGCCAGTCGAGCCAGGCGCCGGGCTTTTTGTTGTATTCGTCCTCCTTCGGGGGGAGGGCTTCGCTGAAGGACTGATATTCGGTTTTCCAGGCGCGATTCAGCTTGGCGAGGTCGCCGCCGTAGTATTTTTCGAGGAAAACCGGCCAGGCGGCGAGCGCTTCGAGGGAGTAATCGAGCGGCATTTCCCATTCGTTGTCGATTCCCCAGATGTAGACGGTGTCGCGCGCCTCCCGTTCGAGGACGGTTTTGACGGTGAATTTCGCCGCGTCGAGCACATACTGCCGGGTCTGGGGGTGAAAATAGTTGATGTGATGCTGGCCGCGCTCCCGGCCCTGGTCGTTCACGGAACGTTTGATGGTACCGTAGTTTTTGGTTTCGGGGGAGCGGTAGAGGCTGTGCGCCGCCCAGATGTTGAAGAAATAGAGGCCGCGTTCATTGCCGCTGCCTTTATAGGTGCACGGCTTGCCGTCCTTGAACTCGTAACAGCAGTGGGAGCGTTCGCATAAGCCGAGCCCCATGAAGGGGAGGGTTTTGAAACCGTGGTCGCCGAGGGTGCCGATGGCGAAGAAGTCCTTCGTCGGGCGGATGGCGGGAGTCACCTCCAGACTGTAAGCGTCGATTCGTTGCAACGGATCGTCGGCGGCGAAAAGGGAACCGACTGCCAGTACTGCGAAAAAGAGTCTGAATTTCATGCTGTCTCCTCAGAATTTGATTCCGTAAACCATCAGCGGCGCGCCCGAGAGCGTCAGTTTCACCTTGTTGCCGGGTGCGGCGATTTTTACCGCCCGCCCGATCGGGTCGATCGCGGTCACTGTTGCGCCGACCGTATCGAACGAGTGCGTGTTGCGGGTCTTCCATTGTTCCACCCAGGGCTCCGGATGAACGTCGCCCTTTTTCGACAGGATGCAGCCGTCCGTCCGGTCGTAGAGGAAGGCGAGCGGGCCGCGCGGCGTCTCGAAGGCGACGCCGTACACCTTGTTGCCGAAATCGAGGTACTTGACGAACTTTGCGCCGTCCAGCGCCTCGGCGACCGCGCAATAGGCGAGGAGCGAGGGCTTGATGACGCCGTCGCGCATCAGGAGACCGTAGTGGTATTCGCTGTCTTCGGGCTTGACGCCGCCCTGGTCGTGCCAGACCCCGTCGTGAAGCTGATAAAACTGGATCGACGCGGCGCCTTCGGCGACCCCGAGCGCGTAGGTGAGAACCGTATTCTCGGCGGCATGGCGGTAAGAGTCCTTCCAATAAGCGTTCGGGTGGGTTCCGGCGTAGACTTCGGAGAGATGCAGTGTGGTTATTCCAAGTTCCTTCATCACCTTTTTATAACGGCGGACCGCGCCGAGGTAGGACCAGAAATTCTCCGTGTAATCGGCGGTGAAGTTGCCGCGGCCGGGGTGGAGCGCCACGCCGCCGGTGAAGAGCGGCAAGGCTCCCGCTTCGGCGGTGAGCTTGAGGAACTCCGTATCGGGGCCCGCCATGCCCATGCCGATGATCTTGAGGTCGATCCCGCGTTTGTCGCGTTCGGCGGCGAATTCCTTCAGGACTTCGGCGTAGCGGGTGGCGAGAAGGCGTTTTTCCTCTCCTTTTTTATTCATGTTCCACTCGTTGCAGAACTCGATTTCGGGGTTCTGGAATTTCGCCGCGCGGTCGAGGATTTCTCCGATTTTCTTTTTTGCTTCGGCGGGGGAAGATTTGGGGTTGACGTTGACGTGGTCGAGGGAAAGGATTCCGTATTTCTCAGTCGCGCGGTTGTCGCCGTGGCGGAGAATGCGTACGCCCATGCGTTCCATCAGCTTGTAAACCGAACTTTCGTCCGGAATCATGAAATAGGCGGAGAGGGCGAAGGCGCTTTCGCCGCGGTGTTCGTACCGGTGCGGCGGCAGGATCGCCAGGTTCGTGCGGGCGAAAATGTCCCCCGCCTTTACTTCGACGAAATAAATGGCGCGTTCCGCCTCGGGGAGGCGGAAGGCGAGCGTATTGCATTCGAAGGGCTTGAGTGCGATGTCGCGCGTCTCGTTCAATACCGTTTTGCCGTCGTAATCGCGGGCGGTCACTTCGACTTTGACGCGTTGCGCGCCGAAAGAGGTGATTTCTGCCTTGAATTCGGGCGCGCCGGATTCAAAAATAGTGAAAGGCTTTGCCGTGCTCAACTCCAGGGCGAGGGGGCGTTTGTGATAGAGCGCGGCGGCCTCGAAGCCGCGGAGACCCGGGGAGCACGCCTGAAGCTCCAGACTGGCGGTATATTTGCCGGATTCCTCCTTGCGGTAGTTGATGTGATCCGAGGTGCGGCTGGTGTAGTTGACGTTCCCGGCGACTCGCGTGAAGAGCTGGATATCGCCGTTGCGGATGGCGCGGAAATAACCGTCGCGCACTTCGACGGGGACGCCGCCGCGTTCGTTGCGCTGCCACAGGCCCGACTTATAGGGGGATTCTTTGACGACTCCGGGGGGCAGGATGAGTTCCTGCATGATGCCGCCCGTTTTGACCGGGCCGGGAGCGGAAAGCTCCCAATCGAGCCGGATGAGGCCGTCGGGGTTCGCGGTCAACGTTCCCGAAAGGGAGACTTCTCCGGTGGAGTCCTTTTCGGTCCGGTATGAAATTTTGAAGGTTTTATCGGAGCTCTTTTCGATCTTATCGGGGATCGCGACCGGCGGGGACCAGCTGAACAGCTGACGGCCGATCCTGACGACGGTTTGGCCTTTGCCGTCTTTGATGATGATGCCGTCTTTGGCGCTCTCGACCGCGTATTCGGGGTAGCGGATTTCGGCCGCAAAAACCCCGGCCGCCCCGGCCAGGGCGGTCAGTATGAGGAGGAATTTTTTCATGAAACGCTCTTATTGCGCCGCTGGAGCGACCGTGAACTCGAAGACGGAGGTGTAAACGTCGCCCGATTTTTTGAAACCGGCGTGTTCCGCCCAAGTGCTGCTCCATTTGGGATTTCCAGGGAGTTTGACTTGAACCACGTCGGTTTTGTTGGCGAAGGGGCGGATATTTCCCTCGGCAAGCGGTTGTTTGGTTGCGCCGCTGTGACCGACGATTTCAACCATCGCGCCGTCGGGCTTGACTTTGGGGGAGGTCAAAGTGTACGTCACAGTGATCTTATTGCCCTCAACTTTCCAGAGAGCTTCAAGTTTGATCGATTCGGCGTCGGCGGTGATTGCGGCGGTCTGCTCCGGCGTCGCCTTGGCGTCGTCCTTGATGGAGACTCGGTAGGTGACTTTCATAGAACCGTCTTCGCCGACTTCGGCTCCGGTCGCAGTGAGTACCGGGCGGGTCCAGGAGTAGAGGAGTTTGCCGATCAGCACCAGCCGCTGATTGGAGCCGTTGGTGATGAAGACCTTGTCTTTGAGGAATTCCACGCCGCAGCCATCGCCCTTGATCTTAGCGTTTTCAGCGCCGATAAGAGTGATCCCCGCGAGGAGAAAAAGAAGGAGCAGGAGCGATTTTTTCATGATATCGTACTTTCCGGTTATTGATGATTAGGGCCAGAGGATTTTCCAATAGGAGTCCGTCGTGCTGAGCCATGATTTCAGCGGGGCGAAGGCGATTTGATTGGGATTGATTCCATAAGCAAGGCCTTCCACATGGCCGTCGGCCATGCCGAAATTGCTCGCTGTATTGCCGTGATCCCGGATTTGCTCGGCGTTGGTTGAAAAACGGCTTTGAGACCGGGCAGACCAGGCCTTGGTTCCGCTTGCCGTAAACGGCGCGTAATCTTCGAAAATGACGATGGAACGGGAGGGCATGTCCATTTTGGTGATTTTTCGGGAATTGCCGGTTTTGGTATATTGCGAGGTATGCGCCAGCAACCCGTTCATTGCGTAATTGGTGACGTAATCGGTCTCATAGTTGGCGGTCCGGAATCCCAGCCCCTGAATGAAAGCGGGATCGCTTGACATCTTGGTCTGGTTGCCGTTGCAGGCAAACACTTTCTTGCCGACGCCGTAGCGGTCGTAAAAGTGCCACATCCACCAGCTGGAGGACCACCAGGTTTCCGCTTTTGGCGCAACGGGATGGATCGGAAAGTGATCACTGTTGTCGGAACAGTAAAGCTGGGTGGTCAGCGTGAACGTTTTGACGTTCGACTTGCATTTGGCCACTTGCGCCCGGAGCCGTGCTTTTTGAAGCGCGGGGAGCAGCATGCAGGCCAGGATGGCGATAATCGCGATAACGACCAGAAGCTCGATGAGGGTAAAACTCTTTTTCATAATGGATCCTTGATGATAAAGGGAAACGTTATTTCTGTTTTACGGATTCGCCGGGGGTCAGCTCCAGCGGAATGATGATCTTGTAGGGGCGGTCGTCGTGCCGGGAACCGGTCATGATGTGATAAACACGCTGTGCCGAACGGTTGCCGAGTTCGCGCGGGTAAGTGATGAGCTGGGCGAGTTGGATTCCGAAGGGATTCTCGGAAGGAGTGGCGGAGTCGAAGGTGATGATGCCGACATCGTCCGGGCAGCGCAAATTGCGTTCGGCGAGAACCTTGCAGATAACGTTGGCCGCAGCGGCGTGGGAGGTGATCACGGCTTCGGGGAAATGACCCGAGTCGAGCCACTCGCGCACACATACGGCGACGTCTTCCACATCAGAAGTCCGCGAGGTCCGGGTTTCGAAAGCTTCGCTCCCGAGCGCGTTTGCAACTGTGACCATAACGCCGTTCCGGCGCATCTGGAAGGAACAGATTTTGTCGCTGCCTGTCAGGAAGCCGATCTTCCGGAATCCCCTGCCGATCAGGTGATTCGCCGCCATGACGCCGCCCGCGAAATCGTCGGAACAGACCGAGTTGACCGGAATATCCTGCCGGTCGGTGGAGATCAGCACCGGCGAGGCGCCCGCCGCGATCAGGCGGTTGGTGATGGCGGCGCTCGGGTTGCCGATGATCAGGATGCCGTCGGCGTTGATCAGGCGGTTGTAGGTGAGTTCGTTTTCCTCGTGATGAAGCGATTCATCCGCTTCCCAGGTGGAGAGGTTGGTGCGCACGTTCTCGCGGCGGCTGAAATAACTCTGGATTCCGCGGAGGATATCCGCAATGAAATCGAGACGCAACATATCCTTCTGCTCCGCCAGGGGGCAAAGCAGGAGTTCCACATTGTAGCTTTTGACTTCCTTGCTTTCCGGCGCCGTGCGTTTGCGGGCGATGGCACCGGCGTCGTAGCCGAGGCTCTCCACCGAATTCATCACGCGCTTGCGGGTGTGCTCATCCACCTGGCCGCGGCGGTTCAGCACGCGGGAGACGGTGGCGATCGAAACCCCGGCGGACTCTGCCACCTGGGTGATTGTAACGGGCTGCCTGATCGACATATTTGGAACCCTCCGAATGATTTTACTGTAAAATGATTTTCTTTACTGTAAATAGTATGACGTATTTTACAGTAAAAGTCAAGCCATTTTCAGTAAAAAACTCTTTTTTCTTGATTTTTCAGGAAAAACGAGTATAGTCAGCATCAACATAAGGAGAGTGATTATGCTTCAACATTGGGATAAAATCTTAGTCATTGCGATCGGAGTAGTCGCGGTGATCCTGCTGGCCAGGAAGTTCCGCAAAGGCTCATGCAACTGCGGCAGCTGCGGCAAAGAGTGCCCGGCGCGGAAAGAAGAACAGAAAAAATAAAAGCGCTCTTTGACCTGCTGCTGAACGTCAATGTACTGACACCATGATCCCGCGATTTTCTTTTCGACATCGTCGAAAAGAAAATTGCGCGTCACGGCGGCGGCACATTGCCGCTCGGGAGGAGTCAAGAGGAGGGCGAAGCGCCTCCTCTTGTTCCCTCAGCGCCGGCGGCGGGGCGGCGCGGGTTTGCGGCCCGCGGGGCGGGCGGAGCGGGTGGGGCGCTCGGGGAGGCGGGCGCCGGCGACCGGCGGCGGCAGGAGCACCATTTCGTCGGTCGGCTGTGTGCTGGGGAACTGGACGTTGAGCAGTTTCTCGATTTCGGGCAGGAAATAGGAGCCGTACTCGCAGAGGAAGCTGATCGATTTGCCGGTGTTCCCGGCGCGGCCGGTACGGCCGATGCGATGGACGTAGTCTTCCGACCGTTCGGGCAGGTCGTAATTGATCACGAGTGATACGTTATCGACGTGGATTCCGCGTGCGGCGACGTCGGTGGCGATGACGATTTTCTCGGTGCCGTTCCGGAACTTATCCAGAATTTTGATCCGTTTATCCTGGGGGATGTCGCCGGAGAGGACGGGCACTTCGAAGCCGAATCGGGCGAGATCGTATTGGAGGCGCAGATTGACGTCCTTGCGGTTGCCGAAGATGATGATGCGTTCGTAGGGCTCGGTGCGGAGGATATGCAGAAGCAAAGCGAGCTTTTCGTCGCGGAGGACGGAATAGAAGGTCTGCTCGATATTGGCGCTCACCAGGTTCTCCGGTTCGCTTTCGATGGTGACGGGGTCGGCGAGCCACCCGGAGGAGAAGCGGAGGATGCTTTCGTCGAGGGTGGCCGAGAAGAGGAGTGTTTGGCGGTCGCCGGTCCGGGGGAGTCTGGCGACGATTCGCTTCACGTCGGGGATGAATCCCATGTCGAGCATGCGGTCGGCTTCGTCGATGACCAGCATTTCCGCTTTGGAGAGGTCAAGGCTGCCGGTCTGCGAGTAATCGATCACGCGCCCGGGGGTGCCGATGACGAGGTCGACCGTCTGTTCGAGCGAGCGGCGCTGCTTGTCATGATCCATGCCGCCGAAGACGACCACGGGTTTGAGCCCGGTGAAGACGGCGAGCTCTTCGGCGTCCTTCTGGATCTGCATGGCGAGTTCGCGGGTGGGGGCGAGAACGAGGGCGCGGGGGGTTCCCCGCTTCCGATCCCCTTCGATGGGGTGGGCGAGGAAATAGTTGTACATGGCGATCAGGAAGGCGGCGGTTTTGCCGGTTCCGGTCTGGGCTTTGCCGGCGAGGTCGCGCCCTTCGAGCAACACGGGCAGCGTCAGCGCCTGGATGGGGGTGCAGTATTCGAACCCCACATGCTGGATGCTGAACTGGAGCTCGCGGTGGAGCGGGAAATCGAGGAAGCGGGTCTTGCCTTCGCAGACGGGGACGTCGCGGAGTTCGGCGGGGTGTTCCGGCGGGGGGGCTTTGGGAACATCGGGCGACTCGTAATGTTCGCGGAACTCGCGTTCGGGACGGCGTTCGCGGCGTTCGCGTTCGGGGCGGCGCTCACCGCGGCTGCGGTCGCGCTCCTGTTCGCGCTTCGGCCTGGCGGAACGCTCTTCGCGGCGGGGCTCTTCGCGGCGGGCCGGTTTTTCCTGATTGGCGGCGGGTTTGGGTTTGTTCTTTTTCTTCGGCGGTTCAGCCTTGGGCTTGATGGTGACGATGACTTCTTGGTCGGGCTTGGCTCCGAGGAGTGTCTTGAGGGCCTTCTTGAGTTTCTTGAGCATGGTTTCTACAGATCTTTCACGACTTCTTTGAGGTATGCGGCGAACGCGTCGTGAAATTCCGGACGTCGCAATGCGAATTCGACGGTTCCTTTGAGGAACCCGAGTTTGTTGCCGATGTCGTGGCGTTTGCCTTCGATCCTGAGCCCGTACATCGGCCGTTCGGCAAGCAGGAGGCGCATGGCGTCGGTCAACTGGATCTCGTTGCCTTTGCCGCGCGGGGTTTTTTCGAGCATGTCGAAAATGTCGGCCGTGAAAATGTAGCGCGACGCGATGGCCAGGTCGCTCGGCGCTTCCTCGACGGAGGGTTTTTCGATCCAGCCGTTGATCCGGTAGTGACGGCCGTCTTCGCTGACGCCGTCGGCTACGCCGTAGCGGCTGACCCGTTCCATCGGAACCTGCTCGAGGGCGATGACGGGCGATTCGTGCTGTTCGAAGGCCTCGACCAGTTGGGCGGTCACCGGTTTCACGTCCGAGGACAACACGGTGTCGCCGAGCAGGATGGCGAAGGGCTCGCCGCCGACGAAATGGCGCGCGGTCAGAACCGCGTCGCCGAGGCCGTTGAGGACCTGCTGGTGAACGTAGTGGAGCCGGGCGAGGCCGTTGATCCGGCGGAGCTCTTCGAGGATATCGCTCTTACCGGTTTCTTCCAGGCGCTTCTCCAGCTCGAACGAGGGGTTGAAGTGATTCTGGATCGCTTCTTTGCCGGAACTGGTGACAATGAGGATCTCTTCGATTCCGGCCGCTGCCGCCTCTTCGATCACATACTGGATGACCGGCTTGTCGACCAGCGGCACCATCTCTTTGGGAACCGCTTTGGTGAAGGGGAGGAACCGCGTGCCGAACCCCGCCGCCGGAATGACCGCTTTGCGTACCTTTTTCATCGGCGGCTCCCGGTGCAGACGATATCCGGCTTGATGACGTCGATGTCGTGCTGCTTGAGAGTGCGCCCGAGTTCGCGGAACATCTCTTCATCCCTGTAAGTGCCGATGATCGCGCCGCCCGAACCGGTGAATTTGGCCGAGGCCCCGACGGAGCGGGCCAGCTCCACCATCTGGCGGTTTTTGGCGCTGACGGCGCCGGCGCACACTTCGCAGCGAAGGTCGAAGTTGCGGTTGAGCAGCGGGCCGATCTCGTCGAATTTGCGCTGTTCGATGGCGCTTTTGACTTGACAGGTGAGGTCGGCCCATTCCCTCATGGCGTCGACCACGGCGGGGAGGCCTGCTTCGTAATCTTCGCGGAGACGGCTGTGGAGCACCTCGGAGCCTTCCGCCAGGTCGGTGCGGTAGGCGACGTAGAGCTTGAGCGCCGCCGGAATCTCGATCGGCTCGTAACGGCCGTAGCCGTGTTTCTGCATGTAATCGCGGTCGAAATCCATGAAAACCGGTATGTTGTAGGCTTGCGCCACGCGGTCCTGGAGCCCCGCCGGAATCCCCAGCTCGTCGCGTTCAGTCGAGAGCACCAGGTTGGCGAGTTCGGCTTCGGAGAGTTTGACGCAGTAAAACTCCATCATCGCGCGCATGGCGGCGGTGATGATGGCCGAGGAACCGGCCAGCCCCAGCCGGTTCGGAATCGTGCTGGAATAGCGGATGGTGAAGTTCTTCCGCTCAATGCAGATGTTTCTGCCGCGGCAGAAGCCGTTGAATTTCTTCACGGCGGCTTTGAGCAGCCGGATTCCGCCGTAATAACCGTAGATTTCGACATCCGCCGAAAGCGAGTCCATATCGGCGAAGACGTTGTTGTCGCGCTTGGAGGGGAGAATCTCCAGCTCCGGCGTTTCGTAGAGTTCGACTTCCGCCTGATAGTTGCGGAAGACAAATGCGATGGTTTTACCGTGGTAACCGTCGGAAGGGTTCCCGATCAGGGCGGCACGGGGATATGCAATGCTTTTTATGATCATAGTGCTCATTAATATACTACGAAAAAGACGCTTTACAAATGCGGAAACTTGTAAATCGAATATTGATGTGATACTCTTAAAATGGAAAATTAAATAAGGGGGGATTGAGTTATGATTTTGCAGATCTCCATGAAGCTGCCGGGCAGCCGCAAGGCGTTCTTGGCCTGCCACCCGTTTGAATTTGAGCCCGCTCCCCGCGATCTGCGTGGATTTCTGACAACGCTGGTGAAACGGCAGGTTGCGCTGTACAATTCCAAAGAGCCCGGTGAGGCGCTGAAGTTTTTCGCCCGCGAGGAGGAGTTGCGCGATACGGCATCCCTGACCGGCAAAGTCGGCTTCGGCGCGCGCTACGGCGAACAGCGGGCCGATGAGGCCGAAAGTATCGAGAATGCCATCCTCGCCTTCGAAGACGGTCTTTTCCGGGTCTTTGCCGGAGAGGAGGAATTGACGGAGCTCGACGCCCCCCGCGAATTCAGGGAGCAGGAGACCTTCACCTTGATCCGTCTCGTTATGCTGGCCGGGAGAATGTACTGATGGATTACCGCGATATCTACCGCTATTGGGGGAAACGGAAACGCTGGTTCTGGCTGCTGCGGCTGGTGTTCCACAAAATTCCCCTGACTTTTACCCGGTACGACCGCCTGGCCGGGCATCTGCTTTCTTACCATACGGCGGGCTTCATCGATTTTGATGCCGGCAAGAAGGAGCTCAAAAAGCCCGGCATGATTGGCGCGCTGGCCAACCCCGATAATGCGATGCTTCGTCTGCTGTGGGGCAGAGAGTGGGCTCCTTTTGTCGCCGACGCGGTCTCCCGGCGGCGGGAGGGAATCTTGCAGCGCGGCTGGATGCGCCGCTGTTTCCGCAGCGGGGACGATGTTCTTTGCGCGGAAACAATCAGCCATACGTTAAGCAGCTTCCTGCTGGCGAAGCAGTACGATTTCACCCCGAAAAGCCTGTTGGAATTTTACTTCGCCATGCCCGAATACTTTGAGCCGATGAGCGCCTTCAACAGCGAGATCGTCCCGATGCTGATCGCCGCCGGGCTGGACCGGGAGGATGCTTTCGTGACCGAAGCGTGCCGCAAGGCGATTTATGAGGATACCGGCAAGGTAACCCACACGTTGATCTGGGGGCTCTTCCTTTCGCGCCGGGAATCGAGCTGGAAGATGGCGGCCGACCTGTTGATCGCGGCGCGGCTGCAGGAGGGGTTGCGCCAGGCGGTCGTCGAGCTCTGTTCCGACGGGAATCTCCCGGCGTTCCGCTACATGCTTGCCGTCATGCGCGAGCATAAGATGATCCGCTTCGCCTCGGTGGTCCGCGCCTTCGACGTCTGGACCGGCCTGGGATTCGAAGCGGCCCGCCCCGCGACCGTGAAAAACGCTTTTGACGAGGCGTGCGAACTTCTGTTCGACGAATCCGCGCAAGAAGGAGCCATCACGGGCGACAATCCGATGCGGGTTTATCTCGGGCTCTGGGCGCTCGGCAGCCGGGAGTGCGCCGAAGCGAAGGAACGGGTGTTGAAACTGGTGCGTTCGCGTGAGACTTCGCTCCCGGTCAAGGCGGCCGCTCTGGGGTATCTCGGCACCTCCGATTTCCGTTTCCCCGTCGCCGAGGCGGTCGAAATCATGAAAGAGAGCGGTGACGAACTTTTGCTCTGGGGCTGTATGATGCCGCTCCTGAAAACGGAAGAAACCGGCGGGGACCGCGCGCTCTGGGAGGAATTGAAGCGCGTGATGGCGCTTCTGCCGGCCAAAAAGACGAAACGGAAGCACCCGGTCTTCGATTGGCAGGAGGTGGAGCTTTCGCAGGAGCCGGCCGCAGAACGCCTCGTTCTGCTCGCGCACAGGCTCTGGGATGGGGAGGTGTTGAAGGAGTTGTTTGAACTTGCCCCGAAACTGCCCACATCGGCGCGACAGCTGGCCGTCTCCGAAATTCTGCATTATCTGCCCCGTTTTCCGCTCCCGTTCCGCTGGCTCGAAGGGAAGAAGCGGAGAACTTTCCCGGTACGGGAGGAGGCGCGGGCCGTTCTGCTCGGTTCGCTCGCCGACCGCAGCTCCACGATCCGGCAGTCCGCGCTCGAATTGCTCGGGCAGCTGCGTCTCACCGAAGCGGAACAGATCAAAATCGAGTCGATTCTGGGGGGGAGGAACAGTTCGTTGCGGCGGGAGGCGCTTTCGCTGCTGCGCCGCCGCCGTTACCGCAAGGCTTCGGCGGAACGGCTCCGCGCCTCCGGCGAAGAGCTCAAAATTTCCGCCGCCGATGAGCTGGAGCGGCGGCGGAAAGGCAAGGTGCCCGAATGTTCCGCACGCAACGGCTACGGCCTCTATCGACCGCGCGTTTCCTGGCGGCCCGTCCTGCCCCGGTGCGGAGCGGAATTCCACCCCAAAGCGCTTTTGAGACGGCACCTGGCCAAAGTCGAGCCGGTTTTAACGGAGCTCGACCGGCTGGTCGGCAACCGCAACGACGAGGAGTATTTGCACACCTTCGCGGCCGGGTACCGCGAGACGGTCACCATCGGGGCGAGCCGGGTGGAGAAAGAGGTCACCATCGACACGGCGTACAACCGCGCCGATGAGGCGCTGCCGGAGGTGTGGGACGAGTTTTTCGCCTGCCATAAACTCGACAGCGAAGAGCTTCTCGCCATGGGGATTACCGCCGTGCGCAATCAGTTCGCCGGCGATCCGTGGGCGTTCCGGCTTCTTTACGGGGCAAAGTCGAAGGTGCATTTGAATTACGCCGCCTTTTTGCAGGAGATCGTGATCCGGGAACTCCGGAAACGGCCGGATTTCCCGGCGTTGACGGAAAAGATTCTCCACGCCGTCGCCACTCATACTCCCCGGTTTTTCTGGTGGATGACGGTCCGCCGCGATCCGGGGGGGTGGTACACTCCGGCCCGCTGGGAGAAGCGGTTTGCGTTCTGGTACGCCTTTTTCCGGGAACTCCCCTGTTCGGAGGCGAATTTTTCCTGCCGGGTCAAGCTTGGATCGCGCGCGGTCACCCTCAAGGATTATCTGCGGGCGCTCGATACCGGAGCCGTTCCCGAAAACGAAGTGTTCCGCTATATCTTTTCGCAGGACCGGTGGCATATCTTCGGCGAGGAGGAGTGGAAGCTCGAAAACCGCCACCGGCTCCTCGTTTGCTGCGTCAACTCCATCGCCGACCGGGAAATTGCCCGCGGCGAGCAGGAGACCGCCACCACGCGCTTCGCTGCCCGGATTCCGCTGTTGCAGGGAACCGGTTACTTTGTCCGGATCCTCGTTGCGCTGGGCGAGTACCCGTTGGTGCGCGGTTACTCCTGGTCCGGCGCCCACGATAAGCCGAATGCGCTTTGTTCCCTTTTAAAGGTGTGCCGCCCGCTGGCGGGGGAGAATGCGGAGACGCTCCGCGCGCTCCTCGCGGAGACCCCGGTTGCGGAGAAGCGGCTGATCGAGGCCGCC
Source organism: Victivallis sp. (assembly GCA_031556915.1). Classification (GTDB taxonomy): domain Bacteria; phylum Verrucomicrobiota; class Lentisphaeria; order Victivallales; family Victivallaceae; genus Victivallis. Next base: position 2,631 of record JAVBSA010000314.1, on the reverse strand, counting down.
ATGTACGCTCCCGCCTGGTTGCCCGCCGTCGGCGAGTGCCTCGGCGTTCCCGACCTGCCGGTGGCCGGATGGTATTTCCACGCTCATATCAGCGAATTCTTCAGCGCCGAAAAGGAGACCTTCGTCGCCCGTTATTCCGCCGTGACCCCGCAGGAGTTCAACGAGGGCGCTTTCGACGGCGAATGGCTGAAGGCCGCCGTTGCCGCGGTGGGCCAACCGATGTTCGACCGCCTCTACGACGCGGCCAAATACATCAGCACCGGGACGTACCACCGCCGTTCGCAGATTTTCGCCGACGCGGCCCTCGGCAGGCTGACGGCCCCGGAGATCGGGGAGAATATCAAAACCAAACGGAACAAAGAGTTCGTCATGGCCTACGGGGTCGCTCCGGCCGCGAAGGAGGAGATTCTTCACCGCTATCAGGTGTTGACGCAATTCCGCAAAGAGAGCCGCCAGTTCGGCAGCCAGCGCCAGACTTCGGAGAAACAGGCCTTCGAGACGGCGGTCGCCAATCTCGCCCGGACCGCCGGATTCGACGACGTGGTCCGCTTCCTCTGGCAGATGGAGTCGGAGGAGTTCCGGGAGATTGAAACTCTTCTGCAGCCTCATAAAGAAAGCGATTACACGCTCCGGCTGGAAATCCGCGAAGACGGCTCCCCCGAAGCCGTCGCCGAAAAAGGCGGCAAGGTGCTGAAGGCGATTCCCGCCGCGCTCCGCAAGAGCGCCTTTGTGGAAGAGCTGCGAAGCGCCGCCAAACGGCTCCGGGAACAGCGGAGCCGCGCCCGGCAGTCGCTCGAAAACGCGATGGTGCGCGGGGATTTGTTCGACGCCGGCGAGCTCGCGGCGCTGGAGAAGAATCCGGTGCTGAGCCCGCTGGTGAACGCGCTCCTCTTCCGCCGCGATAAAGAGATCGGGTTCCGCAAGGAGTTCAAGACCGGCAAACTCGCCATCGCCCACCCGGTCGATCTGCTCGACTCCGGGCGCTGGGCGGAGTTCCAGCGTTACGCGGTCGAAAACAAGCTAAAACAGCCCTTCAAACAGATTTTCCGCGAACTCTACACTTTGAATGAAGACGAGAAGCAGAGCGGCGCGATTTCCCGGCGCTACGCCGGCAATCAGATCATGCCCAAAAAAGGCATGGCGATGCTCCGCACCCGGGGGTGGACGGTCGATATGGAGACGGGCTTGCAGAAGGTGCACCACCGCGCCGACGTCACCGCCCGCATTTTCGCGCAGGCCGACTGGTTCGCCCCCTCCGAAATCGAGCCGCCCACGCTGGAACAGCTTCAATTCGAGCACCGGCGCACAGGCAAATTGATTCCGTTCAGCGAAATCCCGCCGGTCCTGTTCAGTGAAGTGATGCGCGACCTCGATTTGCTGGTCAGCGTGGCGCACGCGGGCGGAGTCGACCCCGAGGCAAGTCACTCCACCGTCGAAATGCGCGCCGCCTTGATCGGAAGTATGCTGCCGCTTTTCAAGCTCAAAAACGTGCGGATCGAAAAGAGCCACGCCTTCGTCAAAGGGGAGTACGGTGATTACACCGTCCACCTCGGCAGCGGCGTCTGCCACAAGCAGGCGGCAGGAATGATTCACATTCTCGCCGTCCAGTCGCAGACGCGCGGGCGCGTCTTCCTGCCCTTCCTCGACGACGATCCCAAGACCGCCGAAATCGTGACCAAAGTTCTCTTCCTGGCCGAGGACAAAAAGATCAAAGACCCCAACATCCTCAACCGGATCAGAGGGTGATCCAGGTGACTGCCGGTGAGATTTCAAGAGTTGCTCCGGTCACGGGGGTGCCGTAGAGATCTTCCGTACTGCTCCCGGCGGGGAGGGGGATGCTCCGGGTTCCGTGGATGGTCCAGCGCGCTTCAGCTTTGGCGCCGTCGGGGCGGGTCCAGCGGGCGCGGTAGATTCCGTCTTCGACCGTGATTGCCGGGCGGCTGCTGCCGGGCGGGAGATGTTTCACCATCGCGGCGTAGGCATGGAAGGCCGGTTTCGGCTCGTTGTTGCGGCGGACGATTCCGAAGTGGGCTTCGCGGCCCCGGTTCCATTCCCCGGCGCGGAACCGGTAGTTGAAAACTTTTTCGACTCCTTCGGAGAAGGCAAGAAGATATTCCCGCACCAGGAGTTCGGCCTGCATCTCTTCGGTGACGCTGTCCGCTCCGTCGGTGTCGGTGACGATGATCGCGTTTCCTTTGAGGTCGCTGTCGAATTTGTAGAGCGCTGCGACCGGAGCTTTGTACGCCCCGTTGACGCCGTAGACGATCGGAATCAGCTGATCGTTCCCTTTGAGGTTGGCGGCGGTGAGGAAACGCATCGAGTTGCGGTGTTGAACTTTGAGCTCCGGGAAGGCTTCGCCCGGCTCGAACGCGGTACTTTTATTGGGAACATTCTCCTTGACCCAGAAGGTTTCCCAGGCCAGATGCAGCGCCGGGAGGCGTTGCGCGCCGATCTGGACGGTGCGGAACTTTCCCGGCGTCTCCGATTCGCGAAGGTCGAAGTAGAAGGGAAAGCCCCCCGGCGAAACGATGGTTCCGCCCCGGCGGACGTAGCCGAGCACCGCTTCGAACCGGGCGGCGGGAAAGCTCTCGCGCCCCGGCAGCAGCAGGATGGGGCACTCTTTGACGTCGA
>JAVBSA010000493.1:0-3324 GCA_031556915.1 Victivallis sp. | reverse complement strand
CGCCGCGTTTTCGCTGATCAGGATCCGCTTGTTTTCGATCGCCAGGTCGAGTTCCTTCTTGAGGTTGTCCAACTCGATCTCATGGTTTTCGATCTGAACCTTCAATTCGTCGGTTTCAAACCGGACCAGGAGATCGTTTTCTTTGACCTTGCTGTTTTCATCGATCACCCAGAGCACTTTGGTGCGGTAGTTGGCCTGCAGCGACAGCTTGTGCTTTTTATTGGCGTTGACGTAACCGCCCTGTTGCAGCCCGATGATGAGATTGTCGCGCCGGACCTTGAAAGAGCGGTCCATATCGCCCCCGTCGGCGGCGAGTTTGCCGGCCGCTTCCGCGACGGCAGCCTTGCGCTTCGGCACGATGTAGCCCCAGTAGACGCCCGCCGCGCCTCCGCCGAGAATGGCGAGGATCACAAGCCAGGTGATTTTCCTGCGGAGTTCTTTCATTCCTGCGCTCCGGGTTCCGTGACCAGCGGTTCTTCTTTCACCGGGGCATCGAGCGTCACCGGGGTGCTTTTGAATTCTTCGCGCCGTTTGCGTTCCTGCCTGGGACCGGCGTTTTTCAGCTCTTCGCCGAATTTCTTGAGCGAAGTTTCATGAACCGGCACGCTGTCGGAACTGCCTACGATTTCACCGAGTTTCTCGCTCTCTTTTCCAGAACGGTCGAAGTCGTAAAATTCCATCGCCGCCATCTCTTCCTGGGAAACAATGTGAACCTTCAGAAAGAAAATCAGGTGCGTCACCTCTTTCGACTCGTTCTTGCCGGTGAACAGCTCCCCGACCATCGGCAGGTCGGAGAGGATCGGCACACGCTGCTGGTTGAGCGAGTTGCGGCTGTTGTAAAGGCCGCCCATCATCACCACCTGGCGATCCTGCATCCGGAGGTGGGTCTCCACGCTGCGCGCCGAAATCACCGGCACGGAATAAGAGGTGCCGTTGCCGCCCGAAATCGTGTCGTAGCGGAGCACATTGGAAACCTTGGGATAGACCCGCAGCGTCACATTGTCGCGGTTGATCATGCTCGGTTCCACTTCGAGCGTCACGCCGACGTTCTTGTAAGTGGTTGTGAAGTTCACCGTGGTTCCGGTGGTGCTCTGCTCCTGGATCGGCAGTTCTTCACCGGTCACGATCCGGCTGGTCTCACTGCGCGAAATCAGGATATTGGGGCTCGAAAGCACTTTGGCGTCCTGCGCGGTCAGCAGCCACTGGAAGGCGATGTTCATGGAGTCTTTGCCGGCATACGGCGTGAAGTTCCCCCCCAGCCCCTGGGTCGGCTGGTTGATGACGCCGGGAACCACCGTATTGGTACCGGTGTTATAGCGGCTCCCCTGGAAATTGATGGAGAGGTTGCGCTGCATTCCTTCGTTGAACATCACTTCGACCACCTTGGCCTCGATCAGGATCTGCGGCGAAGGAACGTCCATCGCCATAAGGATATCCCGGTAACTTTCGATTTCTTCAGTGGGGGCGTTGAGCAAAAGTTCATTCTGTTCTTCGAGCTGTTCGACCAGCGCCTGGCCGGAAATCACGCCATCGATGGTCTTGTACATCGGCTTGACCGCGGTGAAACGGGGGCGAAAAATCAGCGTGCTGCGGTTGTTCTTGCCCTCAATGATTTTACAATAGGGCGGTTCCAACGGTTTAAGGAGCCCGCCAAGCGTTTTGGGAGCCTCTTCCGTAAACAGCTCGGCCAGCTCCTGGATTACGGAACGGACATTATCTTTGCCGCGTTCGAAATCCGCTTCGGTCCGGACGATGGGGGGTAGCTCGGTGGCTTCCGGCACGGCGGCGAATGCGCCGGGGAGAGTGATGAACGCCAATACCGACCCGTAAAGGGGTGCCGACCTCAGAATGCGAGCGTGGCCAAGAAACATTTTTTCCGGAATCCTTTATTCTACCGATTCATTTATAGTACAAAATATAGATTTTCAACAGGGACATGCCCGTTCTCAGTAGAAATAAGCCGCTCGAAACGCTTAAGAAAGCGCTAAAGCGGCTTTGAACTAAAAAGTTCCCATCCCAAAGATTGCCGGTACATTACCATATCGTATATCCATATTCCGTATTTTCAAGTCCTCCAAAGGATTTTTCGGGATTTTTTTCATACAGAGTCAATAGCGCGAGCTGCATTCGATCACCGGGACGATCCAGTGAATGAGCTTCGGAATCTCGTGATTCTCCAGAATGAAATCTTTGCCGGAATCGCGCCACTCCGTCTCGAACACGACCCGGTCGCCTTCGGGATTGTATCTGCGCAGAAACAGTTTCCCGTCGCGCAATCCGATCAGGTGCAGTTTTCCGGGTTCCGGATAGCGCCCGCTTTCCAGCAGGATCAGACTGCCCGGGCGGAGACCGATGCCGGCCGACTCCTTGCCGACCCGCAACGCGCATACTCCGGCTCCCGGCGGTGCGTCCGGCTTCCGCTCCGGCGAATTGCGCAGCAGAAAATCGGCCATCGCCTCCAGCGCCGCCCGGTAAGCGCCGAGCGTCCGCAGATCGGCAACCGGAACCTCGTTCCGCCTGACGGCCCTGTCGTCGTCGAGGTCCAGGACAACCCGGTAATGAAGCTCCTCCCGGCCGCTGTCGGGTTTCCGGGCGAGCAGACGCGCATTGAACAATTCACTGTAAAACGCGCTCCGCATCTCTTCGTCGAACCCGAGAAAGATCGCGGTCGCCTCCAACTGCCGTGGATTCAACAGGAAAATTCCCTTTTTGATCTGTGATACCGCCGCGGGCGTCATTTGCCAGAGCCGCGCCAGATCCCCCTGCCGTTTTTCCAGGCGGGTAAGCTGCTTTTCAATGATTTTCCAGCCGTTTACATGAATTTCCATAACTCCGAATTCCTTTTCATCCGCTCCGGAACGCGCTTCCTTATTAACATTCAACTTAAATATACACTCGATTTCTAAAAATTACAGCAAAAAATCAAAATATAATGACTTTTTTATTGATCGAGCATCCATAATGAGTATTTAATTAAATCAATATTAGAAATTTCTACACTTTACAGATCGTCAATAAAGAACGAAGTTAATAAACTCCCCCTCTGCCTCGGCACACCAATCACGCTGACGCGTTTGCGGAAGCCCCCTCGACTGTCAAGCCCGGGTCGGACATGTCGGACATGCCGGACGAGTCGGACAGGCACAAGCGCTTGATGACCTTCCGGCAAACGTTTCTCATTGCGCAATGTCCCCGGGCGGCTGCCAGCGCAAACCGCATCGTCGGACATGTCCAATGCTCTCCACTTAACGGGAAATGCCATTTTTTTGACCACGAAACACACGAAAAACACGAAAAAATTCAGAAGAAAAAAACTTTCGTGTT
>JAVBSA010000001.1:0-4687 GCA_031556915.1 Victivallis sp. | reverse complement strand
GGCGTACCTTCGTTTTTCCCCTTGACGAGCAGAATTTTGCCGATGACCGGATAAACCATATCGACCGGAGTCGAGTCCCCCATCGCCAGCGAGATGCGGACTCCCGCCGGATTCTGCGGCAGCGAAACAAATTCGGTTGTTGCCGCGATGGGAATGGTTATGTGTTCTTTGGCGTTCGGGGCAAGCACAATGCTCCGGGCGGCGGGGCCGGAGAGGTGTTCCGGGTACGCGAGCGCCAGATTTACCGCCAAACTCCGGTTGAAAGGGTTCTTCAGCTCGAACTTCAAACTGCTGTTTTTTCCGGCCAGGATCGACGCCATGCCGCCGGTGAGCGGCGTGGCGAACCCCGGAGTCCCGGATTGCGACGGGAAACGCAGGAAACAGGGCTCGCCCGTCGCAACGAAGATGCAAGCGCCGTCTTTGACCGGCAGCGGGGTGATGTTGCCGAAGAGGTCGATCTTCTCCGCCCCGCCTGTGATTCCGGTGAAAGCGACCGGGCGGTCGGGCAGACTGCCGTCGTCGTTCCAGCAGGAGACGATGTATCCGCCCTCATTGCGAAGATAGCCGTAGGCGAAGAGGCTGCCTTCCGCAAAAATTTGATCCGGCTTTGTCGCCTGGAGGTGGCGGATTACGTTCGCGTAAACCGGAAAAGCCGAAGTCGGTTGCCCATCGGGTTCGAGGATGCCGTATTTCTCCGGGTGATCATCCCCCCTGTTCTTCGTGTCCCATAAAACCCACAGCGTGTAGCCGCGGGCGCCGAGCGCTTTGGCGATGGAGACCTTTTCGTGGATGATTTCCGCCTGTTTTTTGCGGATGGTGATCGGATTGACCGGTTTCCCCGGTTCAAGCACACTGGCGGAATCGCGCAAGCTGACGCCGGTCTCCCCGGAATACCAGGGGAATTTGTTCAGGATTCCCTCTTTGCGCATCTCGTCCAGGCAGCCCCAGTAGCTGTGAATCGGGCCGTGGCCGTGATAGTTGAAAATGTCGATATTGCCCTCTGCGAGGATGCGGCGCATGATCGTCGGATGAAGCCGGAAATTCAGGGGATTCGCCTTGGGCGTCTGGGAATAGAGACTGGAGATTCCGCCGTTCATCACCAGTGCCTCCGGGTCGGCGGCTTTGATGGTCTTGTAGGAGATTTCCAGCATTTTCAGGTATTCTTCTTCGGAGAAATTCCAGAATCCGACCAGATCCGGTTCGTTGCCGATCACATAAAACTCCACTTTCCCTTTGTAGCGCGTCGCGAAACGCTGCAAAAAGGCGCGCAGCGCATTCCGGTCCGGCAGAAGCTGATTCACTTTCATTTTGGGATTGAAAATCTTGGAAGCCGAATCCTTGTCGGCCAGCCACGGCTGGGGAGAGGTGAGGATATAGAGCGAGGCGAATCCGGCGGCGTTGCGTGCGGCGAAGGTTTGGTCGTGCCCCTCCCAGCTCCAGACTCCTTCTTTGGGCTGAATGTGATTCCAGCCGGGGTTGACCCGGATGCCGTTGAGGCCGAGCGCCCGGTGTGGTTTCCAGCCGAGCGGTCCGGTTCCGCCGCCGACGCCGAAGATGAAGCTCTGTTCCGCCGGTTTCCCGGCGTGGGGCATTTTGGCGAAGGAGAGTCCGCCGTTGAGTTTCCGTTCTTTGCGGGTGGCAAGGTCGTAATCGGCATACCAGATGCCCCAGCGGTCGAACGGCCCGGCGAGCGGAACAAGCAAGGCGCCGCCGGCTGGAATCTCTCCGTTGACCTCCCGGGTCGCGACCGGGTTGGAGTCGGCGTCGAACACCCGGATTTTACCGGAAATGAAAGAGGGTTCCGTTCCGCGGTTCTCAAGACGGAATTGCGGCGTGTCGTCAAGGGAGTGCAGCAGGTTCATCGGGGTGTCGGAGGCGAAAGCCACTTGGGGGAATTCGCCTTTTACCCGGCAGTCCAGCGACTCCAGGATGATTTTGCCGTCTCCGGTGGCTTTGTCGCACGCCGCGTAGATGCTGTTGAACTTGACCGGCATGGCGACGGGTTTGCCGCTCCGTTTGCTCCAGGCCGGGATGGATACGGTGAATTTCCGTTCAAATTCCCCATTTGCCGGCAGGGGGCTTGTCCATGCCTGAATGAGTTCGCCTTTGGCGTCTTTGAGCCGCAATACCAGGTTTCGGCAGCCGTGGTTCGCCGGGAGGCGTCCTTTGAGCGTGAACTCCATTTCGTCGACTTCCGGCAGTGTTATCGTTTGCTTCGGCCCGATTTCAATGGATTCGCAGCCGGTTTTGCACACGAGTGCAATACCGCGGTCCGTGCCGGCGGCAACCTCGCCGGTTCCGGCGGGCCGGAAGCTGACTCCGGTGACGGAAGCTGTAAACTCGAACAACGGGGCGGCGAATAGCCGTGCCGTGCCGCAGCACAACAGCAGAATCATGGAGGCAATGAATCTCATTTGCTACGATTTCCTGTTTTTATTTTGCGCTGAGGCGCATGGGTACGACGATCCGGTGGTTTTTCCGGTCGGGCTGTTCGATCTTGCGCAGCAGCCGCTCCATGGCGAGGCGGCCCATTTCAACCGAATCGAACCGCATGGTGATGTAATTGGGGTTGTCTTCGCCCTCAGCGTCGGAAAAGGCGACGATCCGGATATCCTCCGGCACGCGGATCTTCTTCGTTCGGAACATCTCCGTGCAGAAGTCGGCGGCGGAGTAGGTGGCGACGACCAGGGCTTCCGGCAGATTTCCTTCCTCCAGCATCCGGTGAAGCGAGGGCACATAATGTGAAAGATTGGTGTTCTTCGTCAGGTGAATGTCGGAATCGGCGACGACCAGGCCGTGCCGCGCCATTCCGCACCGGAATCCCTCGCAATAGACAAGATCGATCGAGGGAACCAGAAGTCCGGCCCGGCGGACGCCGATTCCGACCAGGTAGTCGCAGAGCCGGAGACTTTCGGCGAACTTATCGACCGAAACCAGGTCTTCACCGGGAGGTGTGGTGTTGTTGGAGAGGATTACGAACGGAATCTTCTCCTCGTGCAAAGACCGGCGCAGGTCTTCCGAGGGAGTTTCGAGCAGCAGAACGCCCGAGGTGCTTTCGTTTTTGGGGAGGATATCCGCTTCGCCGGTGAAAATCGTCATCTTCAGGTTGATTTTCGACGAATCGACCGCCTGGCGGATTCCTTTGAGCATCGCTCCGTAAAAGCTCAGCTCCATCGGGTTTTTTTGCTCCGCCAGGGGGCAGATGAGGATGTCGATTCGTGTCCGGCTGTCGCGGATCGGCGTGACGCTGCCGGTCGCTTCCGCGTCATAGCCGATGGCGCGCAGCGCTTCCAGGACGATGGAACGGGTCGCATCGCTGATTCCCGGCTGGTTGTTCAATACCCGTGAAACGGTCGAGGCGGAGGTCCCCGCGTAACGGGCGACATCGGCGAGCTTGAATCCGGCGGTTCCTTTTTCTCTCATGGCAATAGACCTGTTTGCGTTATATTTTGCAATGTTTCTTGTTTTAATTATACCTGAGAAAATAAAAAAAGCAATAGCGGATTGAAATAATATTGCATTAAATTGCATTGATTGCGAATTGCGCAAGATGTTCGTCGCTTGCATCCCGCCGGGAGCGGCGATATATTAATCACTATTCTATTCCAAGGATTTTTCTAATGAATCAAATCAATGTGAATTCAGTCGCGATCATCGGTTTCGGGCTGCTGGGCGCTTCGCTCGGCATGGCGCTGCGCGGCGGGAACTATCACCGCATGGGGTGGACGAGAAGGGCGGAAATCCGCCGCTGGGCCATCGATTGCGACGTGATCGATGAAACCGCCGATTCGATCGAAGAAGTGATCGGCCGCGCCGACCTGACGCTGATCGCCTTGCCGCTCCCGCAGATCGAAGCGTATTTGCAAAAGTACGCCGGCGCTTTCAGGCCCGGCTCGGTAGTCACGGATCTCGGCAGCTGCAAGATGAGGGTGATGGAGGCAGGCAAAAAGCTCGCACCGCACGGAGTTTATTTCGTCGGCGGCCACCCCATGGCCGGGACCGAAAAGTCCGGTCCCGAATCGGCCTTCCCCGAGCTCTACGAAAACGCCGACGTCTTCGTCTGTCCCTATGACGATTCGCCCGGGGAGGCGGTTGAAGCGGTCGAACAGTTCTGGCAGTCGGTCGGAACCCGGACCAGCCGCATCGCCGCGGAACGGCACGACGATCTCGTCGCCCACACCAGCCATGTGCTGCATATTCTCGCCTCGGCGCTGGCGCTTTCGATTCTCGACGCACCCGACAAACAGACGAAGGAGGAGCGCTTTCACGGCTGCGCCACCGGATTCCGGGACACCTCGCGCATCGCCTCGAGCTCGCCTTTGATGTGGCGCGAGATCATCGAAAACAACCGCGAATGCGTCCTCGGCGCCATGCGTGATTTCGACCGCCGTTACGAACACTTCCGCAAACTGGTCGAAGAAGGCGATTTCGACGCCTTCGAACGCGAGTTCGCCAAAGGAAAAATTCTCCGCGACCAATGGGTTACTTATAAAAGAAAAGAATTGAAAATTGAAAATTGAAAATGGAAAATTGGGGGAGAAGTCCCCTCGCATTTCCTTCCCGTCTCCTGAGTCCAATGCTCTTCACTTAACTGATAATGCCATTTTTTTGACCACGAAATACACGAAAAACACGAAAGGGGAGAGGGAAAAATTTCGTTTTGATTTTTTTTCGTGTATTTCGTGTA
>JAVBSA010000195.1:0-3799 GCA_031556915.1 Victivallis sp. | reverse complement strand
GCGACTGCGACACATTGTAGAGTTTGAGCGGATCTTCGTCATGATAAACGGTTCGGTTCCATTGATTCAGGCCGGTCAGTTTCCGGGTTGCCTCTGCATGTGCCTTCAGGTCTTCGCTGACGGGGGCGTAGAGGCTCATTGCGTCGCGCTTTTCCCTTGCTTTTCGGAAGTAGTCGAGGGCAGCTGTGTAGTATTTTTCGGCGTCTTTGGCGTTCCATTCGAGCTCAAGGGAGATTTTGCCGAGGAGCATCAGGGCTTCGCCGCGATATAAGCCGTCGGGCTGCTGTTTTACGAACTTTTCGAGGTAGTTTTTGGCACCTTTGATGTCTTTGGGGGCGGAGTCCTGGTGGAGGGCGTCGGCCCAGAGTTCGCCTTTGAGGTAGCCCGCCGCCGCAGCGAATTGGCTGGCGGGGTCGGTTTCCTCAATTTCACCGGCTAAGCGCATCGCTTCGTTCCAGTAGCGCGGGGCCTTGGCGCGTTTGGCGATTTTCTGCATCCGGCGGAGTTTCACGTAGCTGGCGTAGGTGCTCCCGAATTTCTTCTTCAGCGCTTCGGCTTCGATCTCGGCTTTGACCGCTTCCGCTTCCGCGCGGAGCTCGCGCCAGGCTCCGCCCGTGTCGGCTTGCGCTCCACCCTGGCCGATGGCCGCCCCCGTCTCTTTCTCTGTGGCGCGGCTTGCAATCAGTTCGTCGGCGTTTTTGAGATAGCCCTGGGCGCGTTCGAGTTCATCCATATCCAACAGAATTTCGGCGTATTTGACGCAGCTGACCGCGCGGAGGTAATCGTCTTTGCGCGACTCCGCCCAGTTGAGGAGGCTGAGCGCGCCCGACACATCGTCGTTGAGCGCCCGGATATGGGCCAATTCCAGGAGTCCGCGCAGAAAATCCGCCTTTTCCGCCGGGGACAGCTGGTCGAAGTTCGCCGGGGAACTGTATTTCTTCAATAGTTTCGCCGCACCGGCCCAATCCTCGTTTCTTCGCAATTCCGCCGCCTGTTCCCAGTCGGCCGCTGCGAAAAGCGAAATGCCGAGGAGCAGAAACAGCGTGCCGGTCAGGACTTTTGAGTAGAAAACCATCTTGAAGTCAGCCTAAAATTAAAATATTAATATTTTTATATTAATGATACATTGCCAAAATATAGAATGCAAGCTATTTTATCTTAAATTATGAAAAATAATCAATTTATACATTCAAATATTAAGGCGATCCGCTGGGAATTCGTGCTTGCGCTGATTCTCAACCTCGTTTTGCTTGGCGTTCTGGCAGTGTTGAAATGCACGCCTTCGCATGTGCCTGTGCCGGTTGAGATTTCGGTGGATATCACCGATTTCACCCCGCCCGCCGTGAAGGAGATGGAGATTCCCGTTGAAATCGCCTCCGGCACAGCTGGTGCTTTGCCGGCGGCGGATCCGGAGGCGCTGGCCGCGAGCGCCATGCAGGATTTTACCCCGCAGCCGGAAGGTGGCCTTACCGGCGCCGGGCAGACCGCGACGGAGCGGTTGGCGGAGCTCGACCGCATCGAAAAAGGAATCCGGACCTTCGAGGGAATCAATCAGGTGAAAACCGGACTCCGTTCGGGAGCCATGCCCGCCGGGTTGGAAGTCGGGGCCTCCTTCAAAGGACGGGGCGACGGGAAGGTCAGGGAACAGCGTCTCCGCCGTCACGGCGGCGGCGAAGCGACGGAGTCCGCGGTGGAAAAAGCCCTTCGGTTCCTCGGTTCCGCCCAGAATAAAAACGGCAGCTGGGGCAGCGAGGAAAGTTTCAGAACCGGCGATTTCGCCGCGCTCTCCTCCCTCGCCCTGCTGGCGTTTTTTTCGCACGGGGAAAATTTTCAGTCGGAGAAATATGGCGACACAATCCGGCGCGGCTGCGATTTCCTGGTGGAAAGCGCCAATCTTCCGGACATCGAATATGCGGGCGGCGGATTCGGGCACGCGATTCTCACCTACGCTCTCGCCGAAGGTTATGCCGTGAGCGGCAGCATGAGCTTGCGGAACGCGCTGGAACAGCGGTTGAAATTCATCGTGTCGCGCCAGAACGGTTTCGGTTCTTTTGCGCTCAATTACGACAACACCCCCATGACGCCGCCCACCCGGGAACAGCAGGAGGATCCCCTGTTCCGGGAGATCGTCCCCGGGGAGCCCGCCTGCGACCTCTCGCTTCTCGGCTGGCACATCCAGGCGTTGACCGCCGCCAGGAACGCGGGAGTCACGGTCGAGGGGATGGACAAAGCGCTTACCCTCGCCGCCGAAGCGCTGGTGAAGATCCACCAGGCCGAAAAGGGCGGTTTTTCACAGGGAATCAACCTGAAACGGTTCGGGGCAAACGACAATCTGAACCCGGTTGGGCTGCTGGGGCTTCAGCTGTTGAACTCCGGCAACAGCTCCCCGGCACGGCGGGCGGAGAAAATTCTTCACGAAGTCCCGCCGCCCAAATGGAAGCAGGGCGGCCAATTCCCCCTCTACCGCTGGTACTATCAGACCCAGGCGCTCTTCCAGGCCGAAAAAGGGCGCGGCGACCGCTGGGAAAAGTGGAATGAAAATCTCAAAAAAGAACTGTTCGCCGCCCAGAATCGCGAAGGCGGCTGGTCTCCGCCCGGCGGAGACCCCGGATTCCGGGTGAAAAACGCCTCGGATCTCGCCATTTACAGCAGCAGTCTCTGTGCGCTGATGCTGCAGGTTTACTACCGTTATCTCCCCGGCTACAGCATTGCGGAGAGCGCCGCCTTCGCCTCCCGCGCCGACGACTTCGATATCGGCGGCGCGGGGCTGATCACCCGTCTGCCGGCGGAGCCGATCCGCTGGCCGGAGTCATCCTCGGAATCGGTGAAAACGACATGGAACCGGTCCGGTTCGGCAAGTTCGACGGCATCCCGGCCGACAGCAGAGCCCCCCATGCGACAGAGGAGTTCCGCATCCATGCAAGCATGCGTTCCACCGTGCCGATCCGCTCCCCGGAGGATTGGCCGCAACTGCTTCAACCCAACCAGCGTTTCGCCCTCTTCTTCGACGACCTGATTCCGCGCAATTTCAAGGGCCATCTCAAGATTACGCTCGGGCTCGCCGGGCACAAGGACGACGCGTTCGAAAACCGCCAGTCGCTCGAGGCGATCATCAACGGCAAGCGGCTCTTCAACTCCTGTCTGCTCACCGACCGGCAGTTGATCGAGCTGATCGTTCCGGCCGACATCCTCCAGCCTTTCGGCAACATTTTGCAGATCAGGAACAACGGCGGGGCGGCGCTGGCGTTCGACGCGGCCATGATCGGCGCAATCGGCAAAGTCGGACCGCCGCTCACGTTGTCGGCCGACAAGCCGGAGGAGCTGCCGCCGTCGCTGCGGGCGGTTCTCCGCTTCCCGGTTCCGGAGAAGGCGATCCTCTGCCGTTTGCCGGGCTTCAGCGAGAACCGGCAGTTGCTCTCGGCCGTCAAAGAGTATGCTCCGGAAAATTCCTACGTCGCGGAGTACGCCGCTGCCGGCAGCGAACACATGGGGAACGAATTTCAGCTTCACTATCTCCGGCAGGCCGCGCGTGAGATCGTCGACGGGATCGCCGGCGGCGGAACCGGAATCAAGCTCACCCATATCATGGAGGGCGGCAAATTTTACGATTCGCTGTTTGGAACTCCCTACGCCGCTTTGTCCGCGCTGCGCCAGGCGGCGAAACTCTTCGACGGCAGCCCGCATAAGCTTGCCGCCCAGTATTATCCGAAATACGGCGATAAACCCCAGATTTTCGGCAATGCCGCCGCCTCCTACAATGCTCCCGGCGTGGCGACCATTGTGGTGACCAAGCGCTTTC
>JAVBSA010000429.1:0-2871 GCA_031556915.1 Victivallis sp. | reverse complement strand
GTGGTATCGATATTCCGGATTCCCGGGCCAGGTCTTTTAAAAATGTCCGCTTCATCGTGCGTTCCTTTCCGCGACACTAGAGCCAATTGCAAAAGTCAGTTCGAGTGGATTTTATCGACATCGTCAAGGATGGAGCCGGGTAGATTTGAGCGGCTACTCGGAGGGTAACCGGTCAAATCGCTCCCGGTTTCAGCCTTGACGAGGGCGATGAAAGCCGCCGGAATGACTTTTGCAATTGGCTCAATCCACCACGGAATACCGCTTATGAATCTTTTCCGTCCATGCATCGATCTTCACGACGGCGCCGTCAAGCAGATCGTCGGCAGCACGCTTTCCGACTGCGGCGAAGGGCCGGCGACCAACTTCGTCGCCGCCCATGACTCCGCCTATTACGCGGAACTCTACCGCCGCGACAACCTCACCGGCGGCCACATCATCAAACTCGGCCCCGGCAACGACGACGCAGCCAGGCGCGCACTCGCAGCCTGGCCGGGCGGAATGCAGCTCGGCGGCGGCGTCACCGCCGAAAACGCACGCGAATGGCTCGACGCCGGCGCGGCGCAGGTGATCGTAACCAGCTTCATCTTCTCCGGCGGCGAGCTCAAACAGGAACATTTGAACGCCCTGTTCAAAATCACCGGACGCGACAAACTGGTCCTCGACCTTTCCTGCCGCAAACGGCAGGACGGCCGTTACTATATCGTCACCGACCGCTGGCAGAAATTCACCTCTCTCGCAGTCAACGCGGAAACCCTCAATTTTCTGAGCTCTTACGCAATCGAATTCCTGGTCCACGCCGTCGACGTCGAAGGCAAGCAAGCCGGAATCGACAGCGAACTCCTGGAACTGTTATCCGCGGCAAGCCCCATTCCATGCGTGTACGCCGGCGGAATCGCCAACTTCGGCGACATCGGGCAAATCGAACACGCCGGCAACGGCAAAGTCGCCTACACCGTGGGTTCGGCCCTGGATATCTTCGGCGGCCAAATGCCCTATGCCGAAGTGGTGCGGCACGCACGCGCGGGTCAGTGTTCGAGATAGAAATTTTCCGCGATTGTGCCGAGGCGGCCGATGCGGTTGGCACTGTCGAGGGGGAACATGGCGGCAGCCTGGGAGCATCGCGAAAACGGTTCGCCGCTCACGTGACCGTCGAGCCAGCAGATGTTGGCTTTTTGATTGTGCCGGAAATGGGTGGAATATCCGTGCATCGGCGCCGGCACGTAGATGATGGCGGGGTTGCCGACCAGTGCGGAACCGGGGGGAGACGACGACATGCTGCTGGCGTTATCCTGAAACGCGATCACTTGAGCGGCGCTCTTTACGCCGCCGACTTTCCTCGCGCTCAACTTCTGGTGCATTCCGTACCCGGCACCGTATTGCACCTGTGAAATGGTTCCGGTCCAGACAAAATCGGGGCAGGCGAGAACTTTGCCGCCGCCGCAATAGGGATACAGGAACCCTTTGGGGCTGGTGAAATCGTAATAAATGCTTGCTTCGCGCCACCCGCACCAGAAGGCGGCGTCTTCTCCGCCCATCTGGGAGGCGTCGCTGTAACGGGTGAAAAAATCGTCGTTATCGTTGGCGTAGAGGTGCGCGGCGGAACCGATCTGCCGGAGGTTGCCGGTGCAACTGGCCGCCTTGCCGCACGCCCTGGAATTTTGCAAGGCGGGCAGAAGCATCGCCGCCAGAATCGCGATAATTGCGATGGCCGTCAGCAGTTCGATCAGGGAAAAATGCCGTTTCGCCATATCAGAGGGAAACCGACTGCACATTGAGATTTTTGGCGCTGATGCGGAACCAGTTGCGGGGAGCGGGCTCCAATTTTACGCTGCATTCCCGTATTTCGCCGCCGCGCAAGACTTTGAGTTTCAGCGTATCGCCGGAAGCGGCGGAATAGACCAGGGATTTCAGGTCTGCGGAGGAACTCACATCCTGTCCGTTGACATTCAGCACGATATCGCCGCGTTTGAGAACCGCGGCGGCGGGGGAATCGCGATAAACCTGTGCGACTCCGACGCCGTTTTCGAGTTTCAGCTGAGAGCGCATCTCCCGGGAAAGATCTTCGAGGATGGCGCCGAGCCAGGGGCGTTCGACATAGCCTTTGCGGATGAGTTCGGCGCTCACATGCGCGGCGAGATCCGCGCTGATGGCGAAACTGATGCCGATATTCCCGCCGGAAGGGGAAAGGATGAAGTCGTTGACTCCGATCACCTCACCCGTAAGATTGAGCAGCGGCCCCCCGGAATTGCCCGGATTGATGGAGGCGTCGGTCTGGATATAACTTTCGTGCAGATTGACGCCCACCCCGCGCCGGTTCATGCCGGAGACGATTCCGACCGTCACCGTGCGGCTCAGGCTGAACGGCGCGCCGATGGCGATCGCCCAATGGCCGATCTTCACCGTATCGATGTCGGCAAAAGCGAGCACCGAAAACTTGCGGTCGGAGTCGATTTTCAACAGCGCGAGGTCGGAAGGCGGGTCGACGCCCACCACCTTCGCGCTGAATTCGCTGCCGTCGTTCAGGGTCACATAGAAGGAATCCTGTTCGCGGACAACGTGAAAATTGGTCAGGATATATCCGTCTTCGCGAATGAAGAAGCCGGAGCCCTGCCCGGAAGGCACCTCTTTGTACTCCACCCGGCTGCGGTAATAATCGACCGGCGAAAGCACGCCGACCCGCTTCTGCGCGGTGATGAGCACCACGGCGGGCATGGTCTTTTCAACCGTTGCGGCAAACGCCTCCTGAATATCGTTCGCCGCCCGGTACGGCTCCCCGGCTGAAAAAACCGGGGAACAAAGCAGAAACACGCTCAAAAAAAGGACTTGACGCATTTTCCGCCTCCTCTTCTCAGCCGAGCGCGGCGAAGTCGG
>JAVBSA010000097.1:0-4992 GCA_031556915.1 Victivallis sp. | reverse complement strand
ATCCTCGAGCGGAAAATGCGAGTGGCCGGAGAAATGCACCGCGTTGGGATACGGCGTCAGCATTTCCGTAATCACCGGATGCCCCTCGACACCGATCACCGTTCCTTTGGCATGTTCGTGAGTGACCACGAAAACCGGCTTTTCCGGCGCGCGTGCGAGAGCGGCGGCCATCTCGTCTGCCATGAACTTCCGGGAAGCGTCTCCGTAGATTTTGTTCCAGCTGCTCAGGTAGGTGTTTTCCGCCCCCACGGCGATGAAGTCATAGCCTTTCACGACCTTGTGCGTGTTGATGGAATCCTGTTTCATTCCTTCCTTGAAGGTTGCGATGCCCTTTTCTCCGGGAGTGTCATGCTTATTGTTCAGCCAGAAATCATGATTCCCCATGATGATTACGGTCTCCGGTTTCTTTTTCCCGAAGACGTCATCCATCGTCTCATGATATTCGCGGTATACCGTCACATGGCCGTCGTTCGCGATATCGCCCGCGTAGATCAGGACGTCGATGTTTTTGGTTTTCAGGTATTTGAGCGCGTCCCAGAGATTCTTCTGCCCCCAGGTTTCGCGCCCCGGATAGCTCTGGGTGTCGCTGACGATGCCGACCCGCAGGTTCGGAGTTTCCGCAAAAACAATTGACGCAGCCAGGGCGATGACAAGCACATACAGAAACTTCATTTGTTCTCCCTATTCTTTTTGAAAGCGTCCAGCAGGACGCGTTTGCGATCGGTATCTTGAGCGGGGATGGGATTGGCTCCGTCCGGGCCGGCGTGTTCGACGCTCCAGTAGTGGGATTCGCGGAAGGCGTGATAGCTCCAATCCCAGTTGTATTCCTCGAAGACGGAGATCGCGTCTTTGAGGTACTGCGCGCCGCCGGGGGCGTAACGGGCGACGGAAAACTCGCCGCAGTAGATCTTCGCCCCGTATTTCTTCTGGAAATCCACCACCGGTTTCAGGACTTTTTTCATCATGCTTTTATCCCACCGGATGCCGTCGATCTCGCCGGGATAGCGGGTTCCCATTTTCGCGTTTTTGAAGATCCCCTGATGAGTGTAGGTGCCCGGATTGTAAAAATGGGTCTGGTAGACGAGATTCTTCAACGGAAGCGGCGTCAGCCCGGCAAAGCCGTCGGGACCGCCCCAGTTGTTCGGGCTGATGTAGATGGTGCGTTCCGGATCGATTTCACGGATCGCTTTGGCCGCGTCGTACTGAATCGAAAGATAGTCGTGCGGCATTTCGCAGCTCTGCACCGGCTCGTTGAAGAGGTCGTATCCCATCACGATCGGATACGGCTTGAATCGGCGGGCGATCTTCCGCCAGGTGTCAAGGTAGGCTTGATAATATTTTTCCACCCCGAGCGCCCGGTTGGCGGCGGCGTTGCCGTAGGCGGCGACCGCTTCCTCGCCGGCGGTGCCGAGGGGCCCTGCGTAATCGATGCGTCCGCCCGGCAGCTGGTGCATGTCGATGATGACGTTGATTTTGTTCCGTTCGAAAGCAACCAGCAGTTTCTCCAGCAAATCCAGTTGGGCGTCGATCTGTTTGTTGTAATAATCGAGATCGGTCGACTTGGCATTGTCGGCTTTGAGCTGCCAACGGATGTTGGTCGCGCCCCAGGAGCCGAGGTCGTCGACGTCCTGCGCCGTCATCTTCAGTCCTCCGGGGCTCATGACGCCGCGGGTGACGGGGCGGGCGAGAAATGGATTCGTATATTCGCATTGGAACCCGGCCGGCAGTTCCGCCGGCGGCTTCAGGAAACCGCCCTGGCTGATCTGGAAATTGCGGAAGGAGACTTTGCCGGAAACCTCCTGCAGACCGGCGACAAGCTCGCCGGAAATGGCGTTCTGCGGCACTTGGACTTCAAAGGTCAGTTTCGTCCAATCGAACGATCCCTGGATCCCCGGCGCCTGCGGATGGGTGACGCCGGTTTCCGACTTGACGACGAACATGTATTTCAAGCCGAGATAGTATTGCGGAGCTTTCGAGATGTTCTCCCCTTTGGCGAACACGGTGAACAGCAACTTCTGGCCCCGGAACGGTTTCAGGTTCAATTCCTTCAGCGTGATCCAATGGGTGCCCTGCTTCTGCTCTTCGGGGACGGTTACGACCAGCGCGTCGCCGAAATCGGTCTTTTCGATCCGGGCGAAATCCCGCTTGGGCAGCCGGTCGAGTTGAATTCGCAGCAAGTCGACCATGGAAGCATTGCAATACACGCCGGAAACCGTCAGCAACAGGAGCAGCAAGATCAGTTTTTTCATTGTGTTTTTCACTTTCTTACTGAATCTTCACACCCAACCCGTTCCAGCCGGGAACCCGGTAATATGCGCCCAGATAGTTCGCCGTATCGCCATACAGTTCGAAGGTTCTTTTTGTATTTTCAGCATACTCTTCCTTGGAAAGCGCCGCGGCGTGGCCGTCCGCGAAAAACATATTTCCGCGGTTGCTGTGGCACAAGCCGATGCTCTGCAGATAAAGATCGCCGTAATCCACGGTGCTGTTCCCGATTGAGTCTCCCCCCACGATGAACGAGCTGTGGTTCCTCATCTTTTTGAAAAGGATCGGAGAACTCCCGCCATAGAGGACCCCGCCCACTCCCGGCGCCTGAATCGAAAGCGGCAGCGGCAGCGTCCGGCCGTCCACGCCCCGCCAGGAAGCCATGCCGTACGGATAACTCCATTCCCAATTTGCCGTGGGCAGCGCCAGTTTCGGGCAGGACACATACGACTTCTCTTTCTGGGGAGTGGCGGGCAGATAGCCGACCGACGCCAATCCGGCCGCCCAGGTGGTCTCCGCGCCGGTGTTGTACAGCAGACGCGCACCGAAAATATCCTGATGGTCGTTCCGATAGAGCATGGAAACCTGCCCGACCTGCTTGAGGTTGCTGATGCATTTGGTGCCGCGCGCCTTCTCCCGCGCCTGATTGAGCGCCGGAAGCAGCATCGCAGCGAGAATTGCGATGATCGCAATCACTACTAAAAGTTCTATCAATGTGAAACGGTCAGTTTTCATATTTTTCTCCTTGTTCTGCCAACGACCTCAAGTAAGGGGCATGGAATGTTAAAATAGCTTACGGAATCGTCACTTCCAGTCCATTTGAGCCGGGAAGCACATAGCGCGCGCCCTGATAATTCGCCGTGTCGCCATACAATGCGAACGTTTCGGACATCATATTGCCATACTCCTGCGCAGTATGGGCCGCCACATGGGAGTCCGCGAAGAGAAGATTGCCGCGCCTGCTGTGGGTCAAGCCGATATTCGCAAAGTAGGCGTAACCGCAATCCACCCCCGAACTGTAACGAATCGTCTCGCCGCCGATAATGAATCCGCTGGGATTCTTTATTTTCTTGAAGTTGATCGGGCTGGCCCAGCTATTGAGCGGAGCCCTCCCATCGACGGCGAGCGGAATCGGCAAAGTGCGGACCACCCCTCCCCATCCAATGTTGACCACGCCGTACGGATACGTCCAATCCCAATTGGAGGTGGGCAGCGCCAAAGACGGGCAATGCAGGAACGAACCCTTCTGCTGCGCGACGGCGGGTAAAGACCCCCACGACGCCAACCCGGCCGGCCAGGTGGTGGCGCCGCCGGTAGTATACTGTACAGCGCATCCGAACATGTCATCGTTGTCGCCGCGGTAGAACACGGTGACCTGCCCTACCTGCTTGAGGTTGTTGATGCATTTGGTACTGCGCGCCTTTTCCCGCGCCTGATTGAGCGCCGGAAGCAGCATCGCGGCGAGAATTGCGATGATCGCAATCACTACTAAAAGTTCTATCAACGTGAAATGGTTCCTTTTCATAATGTCTCTCCTTAGTTAAGGGGTGATTCCTGTTTTTGATGCCGGAGCAGTTGAAACTCGATGATATGTTCGGGGGTTCCGACGGATTCTCCCCGGAGCAGCTTTCTCAGCCAGGCGAGCGCCGTCGCGATCTCCTCATGACGGGGAGGAGCGAGATAGCAACAGGATGGCGTGTCGGAATAATGTCCGTCGCCGAGCAGAACGAGCCGCGCATCCGGCCGCCCGCCCCGGTCGAGAAGCTCGCGGATCCGCTCCGCGTTCAGCTCGGAAGAAATGACGCAATCATATTTGCCGAAGGCGAGTTGTTTCTCGAGGTATTCCGGAGCCGGATTTTTTTCTCCGCATTTCCGGGTGTGGCGCAGACGCGCGTCGCGGCGCAGTGCCTCGCCGAATCCATGCACGGTGGGATGATCGTCCAGCTGCAGGATGGCGGGCTTTTCGAAATCGCGGCACAGCTCATCCGCCAGCGCCCGCGCAGCGGCGTCTTCGCGGAAGACCACGGAGGGAACCGCCTTGCATTCGTAACCGATGTTGACGGTCGGCAGGAGCTGTGCACCCGCCGCCACCAGCTTCGGGTCGACCTGCCAGGTGAGCAAGGCGTCGATATGCGAATTGCGCAACTCAATCTCAAACTCCTCCTCCGTCGTGCACCCCGCCGTCAACAGCCTGACGTTACAGGGAAAAAGCGCGCACTGGGCGGTGAATTCGGCGAGATCCTTCAAGGCGTGTACGCTGAAATAGAAATCGTCCCCGCGCCCCATTTTGACGCCGATCAGCGGCAGCGCCCTCTGACAGGGGAAGAAGAATTTTCTGGGGTTGGTGAAGCTGCCGACACCGTGCCGGGAGGTGATGTACCCCTCTTTTTCCATCCGGTCGAACGCGATTTTGACCGTCGAGACCGCCAGGCCGAACTCCGCGGCCAGCTCCCGCAGCGAAGGCAGCTTCACTTGCCGCCCTTCGCTGTGATAAATAACGCCCATCACATAATGGCGCACCTTTTCGATATCGAGCATCACCAGATTTGCGGCACGTTTCATATCCGTTATCACCATATTTTAAGAACAGTATCGTACACGTTGCTATTATTATGGCTTATTCCGCCTGAAAAAGCAAGAGGGAACAACAAAATTTTTCGAATATTTCACGTCTTTTCATCTTGACTTTCCCTTTGATATCAAATCAAATGCAAAAAAGTGTTTATA
>JAVBSA010000255.1:0-3745 GCA_031556915.1 Victivallis sp. | reverse complement strand
AACGCAACGACTCGCCGTGAAAGAAACGGGCGCACTCGCGTATCATTTCGGGCAGATAACTCCGCACCGCCGACAGCCCCGCCGAATGGGGGGTGAAAAACGCATCGGCCGCATTCCACATCGGATCGGCCTCCAGCGGCGGCTCCTCATAGTAAACGTCCTGATAGAAACGAATGCCGCCCTGCTGCAGGCTTTCCCGCCAATCCGCCTCACGCACCAGCCGGGCGCGCCCGGCGTTGATGAGCGCCGTGCCGGGTTTCAGGTCGTCCCGTGTAATTTTTTCATAGCTCTCGGAGTTCAAGCCCGCCAGCAGAAAAACAGCGTCGCATTCCCGGAACAGGCGCTCGAGCGGAGCCGGGGTGACGCCGAGGAGACGACATTCTTCTTCATCCGCGTGGCGACTGAAAAGCAGGATTTCAGCCGGGGCAAACGGTTTGAGAAGCCGGATCAGGTGACGGGAAATCGCACCGAAACCGTAGACGCCGATCCGGGCGGACTCCACGGTTCGGGTCTCATACCGTTCGCTCCACGACGGGGCTTTGCCGTTGCCGCCGCCGAGGCGGGCGAGATTGAGCCGGTCGTAGAGGAGCATGCCGAGACACCACTCGGCGACGGAACGGGCCATGATGTCGTTGGCGGATGAAACCGGAATCCCGCGCCGGTACAGCTCCGGCGAAGTCAGGTCCGCCACGGAACCCGCGGCATGAGCGACGAAACGGACGCCTTCCCCCTCCGGCGGCAGGGTGCTTTCATCCAGCCGGAGCGAGCCCCAGGAGGTAATCACCGCGGAGCAACGCCCGAGAAGGAGCCGGAACTCCCCGGCCGACGCGGGGGTGCGATCCGGAATCAGAAGTTCGATTCCGGAGTCACGGGCAACCGACTCCGCCTCTTCGCTCCAGAATCGGGGGAAGAATTCCGAATCGCGGCCGACAGCAAACAATACCGTTTCCATTTTCATACGTCTCCTTTGCGGAAAAGGGATTTGATACACCACTCCATACCATCCTCCGGCGAATGAAGCCGGATCGCATGCCATGTCTTCCCCACCCCGCCTGCGAAACGGCGGCCCGGGTGAATGTCGCATACTTCAACTCTCGCATTTTCAGGCATTTCCAGCTTCCATCCGGAAGCGTTCCGCCCGTCCGCCCGCCAGGCGAAGTCGGAGACCCAGGTGAAGGCGAAGGCGGTCGGGAATGCGCTCTTGACCTGATCCTCGACCAGAAGATCGCCGCCGGGCAAAAGCGTGACTTTGCGCGTCCAGCTTTCAAGCCCGCATTCCGGCGGGTAGATCCAGGCGAATTCGTTTGATACCGAAACAGTTCCATCCTCATCGGCGACCGTTGCCCGCGTGGGGGCGATCTCAAAGGGCGGCGGCGCCATCCAGACGTAATTGTCGTTGTACTGCCCGCGGGCGCCCACCAGAAGCACGTTGTGCTCGGAGGAGGCTTTGCAGACGGTGTAACCGGTGTCGGAGAGGATCCAACGCCCTTCATCCTGCAGCACCACGCTCCCGGTGTCGGGGTGGTGATGGCCGTAACCGTAGGTGTGGCGGTCGAGCCGGCGCTGTTCGAAACCATGAGGCGGGCCGGTCAAAAAATAGGCGCGCCCCGCACTCCCGAGCGCGCCGGAGAAGAAGCCCGATTCGGGCAGCATCGCATACGATTTCGCCGGAACCGTTTCCGCCGGGAGTTCCGCTGCGAGATCGCAGACTTCGGGAGCGAGAAGCAGCTGCCAGAAGTCGATGCAGAAGCGGAATTTTTCTCCGCCGGTCGTCTCGTGATAACGG
This sequence comes from Victivallis sp., assembly GCA_031556915.1. Taxonomy (GTDB): domain Bacteria; phylum Verrucomicrobiota; class Lentisphaeria; order Victivallales; family Victivallaceae; genus Victivallis. Next base: position 1,959 of record JAVBSA010000255.1, on the reverse strand, counting down.
CAGTATTTGATGAGAAGCTGCGCTGCAGCCTCCCGCGTGCCGGAATCGCCGGCGTGCTTCCACGCCCAGACGGTGATGAAGAGGTTGCAGGGGAAAAAGCCCGTTCCGTCGTCGAAGTAAAAGCCGTCGCCGGGATCGGCGGGCGCAATCGAGTTGATTCCCCGGAAATGGGCGGCGAGCCATTGTTCCGGCAGGCGGTTCCTGCCGGTCAGCTGCGTGAACAGGAACAACGACGGCATCAACCCGTGCAAGGCGAAGGAGATATATCCCATCCCCTCATGGTAGGAACCGTCCGCCGGCAGGTGATCGACAAAGCGGTCGAAGGCCGCGCTGCCGATCCGGAGATAATCCGGGTTCCCGAGTGCCGCCCCGGCGAAAATCAGCGTCTGATAACCGAAGAACGCGTGGTTCTGGGTCAGCGTTCCCGGCCAGGAACTGCGGCAGCCGACAATCCATTTGAGCATTTCGCCCGCCTGATAAGCGATCTTGGCCTTGATCTTAAGCTGTTCTTCGGCGCTGAAGCGTTCCTTATGCCAGTTGAAGACGAGAACCAGGCCGAACATATGAAAGTCGGCGGTGAGATCGTTGTTGTGGTCGCGCCCTTTGGGGTCGTCGCTGCCGCCCCAGACGGGGGTATCGACGAGCGCCATGGTCCAGCGGACCAATTGCTCCGCATCCGTGTTCCGTTCGAGGACCAACAGCCGCAAGGAGAGGGCGGCGAGATAATTCCCCCAGAAGATCACATCGTCTTCGTAAGCATGCAGCGTCTTGAGATAGCGTGAAGAGAGAGTGCGTGCATCGGCGAGCGTGCGGGGCGGCGCGAAACGCCCGCAGTCGTCGAGCGCGCCGTCGATCACCGCACCGCAGCGGGACCGTTGCCAGTTTTTCCGCAGGGTTGCCAACGCTTCATCGCTCAGCAGGAAACGGCAATCGACGTTGAAATTGGTTTCATCCGCGATAAACCCGGCTACTTCAACAACTTCGCACCTCTTCCACTCGACCGGCAATGATGGAACAAGCTGCAGCTCCACTTCACCGGCTTCGACGACCCGGAAGCCGACCCGGCCGTTGAAATAACGGTCGGCCAGTTCCCGTTCGCGGGGGATGAAAACGCGCGCGGTCACCTCCGTTCCGGTGGAACTCCTGAGGGTGACGCAGGGGAGCAGACAGTCGCCGTCGCGCGCGGTTCCCCAGGGGGCGTAATCCCAGGGGCCGGTGCGCTTGCCGTCGAAGAACAGATAGGTCGATTCGGGATCGAATCCCGGCGCATGAAAGGCATAATGAAGTTCGTACAGCCCCGGCTCGAAAAAACGGCAAAGCTGTTTGCTCATCATTTCGCCCTTTCCGCGGCGGCGGCCAGGGCGTGCGCCACCCGCGCCGCGGCCAATCCATCCCGCGGTCCCGCCGGAAAGGCGGCGACGCCGCGTTCGACGCCGTCGATGAAGACCGCGAGTTCGGCGTCGGCGCCTTCGCGTTCTTCCAGCGCGGTTTCGGGGGGTAGCTCGAAAGAGTCGACCGCCGCGCCGGATTCATAGAGGGTATACCCCCGGAAATAATCGGCGACAATGCGGAAATCGCGCCCGATGATCTCGTAACACTCGGAAATAAATCCGCAGTCGGAGTCGATCAGCAGTTCCCCGGTTATCCCTGAGGGAAACGTGAGCAGAGCCGACAGCGCCGGAACCGATCCCTCCCCGGAGCGCGAAGCATTGACCGCCGCCGGAATCCCCCCCTCGCCCGCAAAAAAATGCACCGTGTCGATGAGGTGAATCGCGGTCGCGGTCAGGAAATTGCGGTCAAACCGGGCGTGGCGGAACATCGCCCCCCGGATATGACGGATCTGCCGCCCCGCCAACAATTGTTTGATCCTGCTGCACACCGGCGAAAACCGGCGGTTGAAGGAGAGCATGACGCGGGCGCGGGATTCCTCCGCGGCGCGGCAGAGCCGTTCGGTCTCGG
>JAVBSA010000508.1:0-9349 GCA_031556915.1 Victivallis sp. | reverse complement strand
GAGCGCCACCTGGTCGTTCCGGCTGCGGGCCGAGTGGACGCGCGCCCCTTCGTCCCCGAGGCAGGCGATCAGCGCGCTCTCGATGTGCATATGGATGTCTTCGAGCGCGATTTCATAATGGAAGTCGCCCGTTTCGATCCGCTTTTGGATCCGGTCGAGCTCCGCCCGGATCTGGTCGGCGGTATCCTGCGGAATGATTCCCTGCTTTGCCAGCATGTTCACATGCGCCTTGCTGCCCATGATGTCGTGTTTGAAGAGCCGTTGATCAAAGGAGATCGACTCGGAAAAAAGCGCCACTTCATCCTTGGTTGCCGAACCGAACCTGCCGCCCCAGAGTGCCATAACGTGGATCCTTCTCATTGTTTTTTCTGTTTATCCTATTAAAATAGCTGTTTTATGCTGGATTTTCAATGAAGTCATATTATATTAATGGCAATTATGAGTAGTATTTGCAACAATCACAAAGCCGGAGCTCCCGCGAACGGCGATATTTTGTGTCCGAATTGCGGGGAGCGCCTGACGCCTGCGGATATCGAAGTTTATGCAAAATGCCCGTTCTGCGACTGGAGTTTCCAGCGCGACAGCTGTTTTGAAGACTTCGTGATGAGCCCGGTGGTCAGCCGCTGGATGGCTCGCGCCCACAACAAATTCCCGCGCGACTGACGCCGCCGTGTTGATCGCCGGAAAAATCTTCATTCCCGAATCCGAGTTCGAATGGCATTTCACCCAGTCGGCCGGGCCGGGCGGGCAGAACGTCAACAAGGTCGCCACCGCGGTGCGTTTGGTTTTCAACCTGCGGAACTCGCCGTCGATCCCGGAACAGTTCCGGGATCTGCTTCTTGCGCGTCTTGCCGGGAAAATGAACGAGGCCGGGGAACTGGTCGTCTCCGCCCGCGAAGAGCGAACCCAGCTCGCCAACCGCCGCATCGCCATGCAGAAGCTCGACGCCATGATTGCCGGAGCTTTGATCGTGCGCCGCAAGCGCGTCGCAACCAGGCCGAGCGCCGGATCCGTCCGCCGCCGCCTGGAGTCCAAAGCGATTCACGCGCAGAAAAAAGCCGCCAGGACCAAGCCCGACGGCGAAGAATAATTTCTATTTCAGGATCAGGAAACCCATCCGGCCGGGGGATCGGTGCGCCCTGCCGAAGGCGGTCGGCGACCAGTTGCTTATGACGCATTCGCTTGTCTTGCTGCTGTCGAAGCGGACGAAGTTGGCGCGGAGCTTGTCGCCGGGCGAGAGGGTGGCCCGGTTCCGGCGGCGCATCAGTGCTTTGGCGGGTATGGCGCATTCGATTTCATAGCCGTCCTGCCGGGTTTTTGCCGTGACCCGGAGGTCGGGAATGTTGAAGTTGGCGTCATCCCAGACATTCCCCCAGTCAAGGTAGAGGCCTTGCGCATCGAGCTTGAGTGTTTCGCCGGTGAAGAGATAATTGACGTCTCTTGCGAGCCCTTTGGGGTTCAGCTGGATTTCGTAAAACTGCCGGTGGTCGCCGCTGCCGTCGATGAAGATCTCGACGGCGTCCCCCCGGTGCAGCAAATCGTCATGCTTTTCGCCCGCCGGGATGATTTCGGCGTCGGCACAGAGAAAGGTGATGTAAAGGAAGTTTGCGTCGTACGCCAGGCGGACTTCGGTCGGCTGGATCGCTTCCTGTTTCGCGCCGAAGGGGGGATGCTCCAGGCGGATGACGGCACTGTCGCCGCTCTGCCGCGCCGGAACGATCGCTTCCGGCACGGCTGCCGAAAGCGTTGTTGCGACGAGTGCGAGCAATAGAAGACGGGTTTTCATAAACATTCCTCCCGGTGATCGAGAACCAGTTCGCCGACCCGGATCAATCCGGAATCGAACCTTACTTCCGGCAGCGGCGTGCTGCCGGGTTCCCGGCCGAAGTCGATCAGGAAACAGCAAACCGGCATGGCGGGCGGTACTTCGAAGAGAACGGAAGCGGTGGTCATCTGCCGCTCCGGAACATCGCCTTCCGTGATGGCGCCGGGGTGCGCTTCGAGGTGTTCGAGGGAGCGGATGCGGACTTTGAAATCCCCGCATTCGGCTTCGACTCCGCCTGGAATGAATGTCAAGTCCCGGGAACCGAGGTGGAAGCAGATCCGTTCCGAGACCGCTTCCAGCGTCGAGTCGACGATCAGGAAAGCGCACTCCGACAGCCGGATTGCGGAACGGAAGTGGCGGATGGGGCGGGATAGCGGCACGTCCTGTCCGTGCCGGAGCTCGAACAGCGCCGGCGTGTAACTTGTCGCATAGGGCGGGTTGAACGCGGTCACCCAGCCCCGGTTGAAACGGTAGTGGTAGTTGAGGATTTCCACCCCCGGCAACAACCAGCGGCTGTGGCCGTAATCGGCCGCTTTGGCCGGTCCGCTCCGGCGGCCGCTGTGCCCGGCGTCGCCGATGAGCATGCGGTTTCCGCAGTAAAGCTGAATGCTGCCGTCGTCGTTGTGGTGGTGCGCCCAGGCGCAGCCGCTGCGGAGGACGAACAGCGTCTCATCGCCGGCGTGGGAGCCGCGGAACAGAACGCCGAATCCCTTGAGCTCCCGGCAGCCCGGTTCGGGCGGAGATTGCGGAAAATCGGGCAGATAAGCGCCGCCCGACTCTTTGGCGAGATAATTGATTTTTGCGGCGAGCGCGGGGGCGCATCGGCGGAATTCCTGCGCATAGGCGCGCCACATCACATGGTAGGGGCGGGGATCGGGGTCGTGGTCGCCGAAGGGGAGCAACGCACGTTTCGCCCCCGTGCTCACGTCGGCAATGGAAATCTGCTCCATGACCGCGCCGAGCATGTTCTGAAATGTTTCATCCTTGAAGAAATCGTACAGTCCGCGGCGCTTCAGCATCATCAGCACCGGGAGGACGGTGTGGAGGACATGCCGGCAATAGGTGTGGCTTTCCTCCCAGAGTCCGCTCGAATAGGTGTGGACCTCGAGCTGGCGGCGGAACATGGTGATAAAATCTTCCACCCATTTCGCGGCGTCGGGATGCGAAGAGAGCAACCCCGCCATGCCGTGCACGGTGATGACGTCGGTGTAGAAATTCTGATTGGCCATTCCCTTCATCGGGGGATCGAAGGAGTCGGCGTCGCACGGCGGCAGCATCGCCGATTTGCCCGCGTAGAACCCCTGGCTGTGATTCAGCATGGCGAGATAAAGGAAGCGTTTCCGCAACCGTTCCAACCGTTCGCCCTTCAATTTGCCGCGGGAGGCAAGCTCTTCGACCAGAAAATGATAGGGGGCGATCCGACGCGAGGAAACGGGGTTGGTCGAGGCGATTCCGGCGCCGTCCCAAAAGGTGACGACGCGGGCGTCGATGTAATCTTCCACCGTGCGGATGAACTCTTCGCTGTCGAGTTTCCGATCCGGGTCGCCCGGCGCGATGAGTTCATGCATGAAGTCGGCGGCGGAGGTGAAGCCGGGATCAAGCCATCGCACCTCGCCGGAATCGAAATTCCGCCCGAAGGGGAGGATGTGTTCGATATGCCGTTTGCGGAGCGGACTTTGAAGCGAGCGGCAGAACGCTTTGTCCGCCTTGTCGACGAAATGGCCGAGTTCCAGCGAGGCGCGGATCTGCTTTGTGTCGTCGCCGGCGGGCGGAACGAGTTCCTCATGCGTCATGGCAATCAAACCCCATTTGCGGCGGCCTTTGCCGAGGTTCGCTTCCCAACAGAGCACGGGGGTGCAGTTGCCCGCGTCCCGCGCGGGATTGTAGTTGGCGGCGGGACCGGGGAGCGCATCCGCTTTCGCCGCCGCCGGAACCAGCCGCCGGGTGGCGCGGTTCCCGTTCCGCAGCCGGCGCATCACAGCATCGATGGAATTGCCGCGGTTGCCCTGCCAGGAACCGCCTTCGAAGGCGACCGCGCCCCAGGCCGTGTTCTCCGCCGGGTGGCGGAAGGCGAATCCGTCACTGAGATTCATCTGCGACTGCTGGCTCCAGCAGCCGAGGCGGGCCAGTTCCCGGTCGATGGAATAGTCGAGAAAGCGCGTCTCGAAACAGGGGGTGGAGTTGAGGAAAAAGCCGGTGCGGGGGAGGGCGCTGCCGCCGAATTCCCAGACGAGTTGATCGCCTTCGAAGGTGTCGAACTCCTCTTCGATGGTGCAAAAGTCCTCCCCTGCGTCGAGGGTGAAAAGGGCGCGATAACGGTTGCCGGCACAAAATTCCGCCTGCGCCCGGAGCGGGTGTTCCGTGAGAATGCGCGCTTCGCTTCGATCGAGCGGTTCAAGAGTGTCGAAATAGGTGTCGCCGAAGAACGCGCCGCCGCCGTGCCGGATTCCGGCGACCGGGCCGCGCTGCGCTCCCGAGCGGGGAATGCGGATGGCCAGTTTGCCGTTGTCGAGCTCGAAGAAGGCTTCGGTTGTGCGGATTGTCACGGCTGTTGCGGGAGTGTTTTCGCCGATGGGAACGGTTTTGGTTTCGTAGGGTTTCAAGCCGGTCCGCACGAAAGCACCTTCCGGGAGCTCGATTACCTGCTCTCTGTGTTCGATTCCGCACGATTCCGTCAGGGTAAGGGTGCGGCCGTCCTTTGAAATCTTCAGCATTGATTATGATCCTTTGATGATTGTACAATGAAATTATACCACAGGTGATTTGAAAATGCAAGAATAAAACATTACAATTGTTTGATTTATTCATCTGTTTGGTGCGCTATTTGAAATAAATCGATAATTTACCGAACATATGTTGCTTTTTTGTTTTGTTTAGGGTATAATACTTGTGAAAACCGATTTTACCTGACAAAGGAGTGCATGAGATGATGCGAAAGTTCTGTCTGTCGTTGCCGCTGCTTGGCGCGGCGCTGGCGCTGCATGGAGTCGATTTGCCCACCGCCGCAAAATTACGGAGCGGCAGCAACCCGGCCGAAACCGGGCTGAAGGTTGCGGACAACGGCAAATACATCTCCTTCGGGGATACCTCTGGCGGCAGCCGCGGCAACGCCTCCTCGGAATTCACGCTCAGCTATCCGGCCGACTCGGCCCTGGTCAAACAGATGAACGCCGTGCTGGCGAGGCCCGAAGGCGGGGCCGCCGTCGATTTCGAGATCGCGTTTTCCCTGCTGGCGCTGGAGAGGAGCGACCAGTTGGCGCATTCCAATTTCAAGGTGCGGCTTGACGGGAGGCAGTGGGTGCTGCCTCACGATATCGATTTCAAAGAAATGTCGTTCCTGCCGGGGAAACGGGTGAAGCTCGATTCGGCGAATGTACCGGGACTCCGGTTCCGGCTCGAATGTGCCGGCGGCAAGCGGCAGGTCGGCAAGGTGGAACTGATTTTCTCCATCCGCGTGGATACCGGCGGGAAGCCTGAAACCTATTCGCTCGGTGACTTTTCGTTCCGCGAACTCCCCGCGCCGGTTTGCCGGGCGGAATTTCTCAATTATGCCCCTTCCGCCGCCCAGACGGCCGCGTTGGAAAAGCTGGAAAATATCCTGTTCATCGCCGGGCCTTTCAGCAAGGGAAGCGACAATGCGAAACGCTATATCGATGCGGTCAAAGCGGGCAAAACAGTGTTCGTCGACCTGCGGTTCGGCGAGGATTTGCCGAAGGAAATGGCGGAGCTCCTGCCCGTCAACGCCTGGCCGGTGAAGCAGCCGGGGTACCGGCGGACGGGCACTCCGCTCGCGGGGGGAACGCTCTATCACGGCGGCCCTTACGACCTTCACATCCCCGGCTCCCCCATGGAGAACAGCATGATGCGCTATCTCTGGGAGGAGTATGAAAAGCCGCTCGACAACACCGACTGGCGGATTCACCTCGCAACCGCCAACGGAATGCCGGTTCTCGTCTCCGGGCGCGTCGGCGCGGCGAAGGTCTTTGTCTTCGGCGGCAACTCCGAAGACCGCGATTTCGTCACCTCGCCCGGCTACCCCGCGTTCTGGGAAAAACTGGCCGGTGAAATGGCGCCGGAACCGGGAAAATACGCCGATGTCTCCAAGCTCGAGATCAAGGCGGAACGCTATCAGCCGGAAGAACTTTGCGTCAACGTGACCAATCGCTCCGACCGGCGGGCGGAAGCTCTGGTCGCGTTCCAGGTCTCCAACTGGGAACGGGAGATTCTGAATAAGGCGGCCGTGCCGGTCGTCCTCGGCCCCGGTGAAACGAAGAGCGTCGCGCTGCCGCGCCGGGGAGCGTGGAAGGGGGAGGCGGCCATTGCCGAATCCGGCTCCGGCATACCCTATCTCCGGCTTCGCGCCTGTCTGCTTTCGCCCGACCGCAAGGCTTCTTCGAAGGAATATTCCACCGTCGTCTTTACCGGCCGGGAGCTTGATATTACCGTCACCGAAGATTTCAACAGCTGGCCCGATCGCGAAAACATGACGCAGACCGACGGCGAATTCGACGGTACCCACGCAATGCTCTACGTCCGCCCCGTCGGTTCGCAGCCGGAAATCACTGTCGAAGTCGGCAACCGTTTCGCCCCGATGGGGCCGCTGGCCGTCGCCGCGGATGAGGACGAAAAAGACAATCTCACCATCGAAGGGTTGAACGATCTCTCGCTCTCCCGGGCCGACGCCCGGCACAAGGGCAAGTGGGCGGGCGGCTGGTCCGGTACCAAAGGCGGCGACCGCCGGTTGACCCTGACCTGGGAGAAGCCGGTGACGCTCAGTGCTTTCACCGTCGAAGGGTTCGGCGGGTACCGGAACGAAAATTTCCTGAATCCGCGCGCGTTTTCGTTGAAAGGTGACGGCAAACCGATTTTCGATGCGAAGCGGCCCGAGTTCAAAGAGGCCGGCAGCGCATCCTATGCGCGTTGCGGGGGCTCGTTTGCCGCGACTCCGGTGAAGGAGCTCACGATGGAGATGGCGCAAGTCCAGACCGGACGCCGGGCGAATCTGTTTCAGTCGAATTCCGTCGCGGCGATACGCGAACTTTCGTTGTTCGGCTGGCCGGAAGAGGGCGGTTGCGAAGTCACCGGAACCCTCGAAATCACCGCCGTCGATCCGGCGACCGGAAAAAGCGAAAACGTGCTGTCGAAGAAGTTGACCGTGAAACCCAACTCCCGCGAAGCGGTCAAGGTGAAGCTCCCGGCGCGCGACACTTTCGGCACGCTTCAGTATCGGATCGAATTCAATTCGGTGCGCGAAAATCGCGACGTCCTCTATCTCGAGCTGGGCCGAAAACCGATCTTCGACAAAATTCAACTGTCGCGCTATCAGCCGGGATTGTTCTGTACCCGGGGCTGGTACGATTACGACAGCTTCGGCCGCGGCATGCGCGGCCACGTCCAGGGCTGGGGCGGTCCCCACGACCAGATCTGGGCGCTCAGCCACGGCATCATGGAGACCGGTTACACCGCCGTCGCCGCGCCGGAGCGGATGTTCACCGTCAACGCCCGCAACAGTCATTACTCCAACCCCTGGCGCTACTTGCCCGACGGCACTTACGGCTGGGATCTCTCCGTCGATATCATTCTCGAGGAAAGTTTGCGGCGTTACCCCGACGACAAGGGCGTTTATGTCGGAGCTTCCGACCGCTGGAACGGAATCCCGGTCAACGCCACCTTCGGCTGGGACATGTACGTCCGCTTCGACCAATATCTTAAGAAGACCTCCGGCAAAGGGTTGCGGAACCGTTCCGCCCGCGCCATCGCCGAAGAGATCGTGCTTTATCACGCCGACGCCTGGCAGAAGTGGCATATGGAACAGTACGCAGAAAAAATCGAGGCGACCGCCGAACGCTATGCCGCCAAAGGCCGCGCCTTCCACTTTGAGACCCACGGCAGTTTCCCGCTTGCGGGCGGCGAACTCGGCGACCGGCTGGGCAAATACCACCTCGGCGTCGGCACCGACCTCTTCTGGGAGCTCCGCAACCAGGATCTTTTTGGGTCGCTCGGCTCCCGCTTCGGCGTGGTCGCGGCCAACCCGAACTTGCGCAGCGGCCTCTACAAGCAGTGGGGGTGGGTCAACAGCGAATCGAATCGCTTCTGGTTCGCCAACAACGGCTCCACCGAACCCGCACGGCGGCAGTGGTATGCGACCTATTATATGGGCCGGGTGGACAGCGAAGGAGTTTACGCCCCCTATCATGTCATGGGGTACAGCCTTCAGGGCGGAATCTCCACCAAGTTCTATCCCCATGAAATCGGCAATTACGCCCGCACCTTCCAATTCGGCACCAAAGTGCGCCCGGAACAACCGGCGGGATTCGGGCTGGCGGTCTCGTGGGACGCGCACCTCGGGCGGATGAGTTCCGACTCGCGCACCTTCGGTTTCGGCCTTTACGCCGGGGGAAGGCAGGAGAATCAGATCGATCACCGCATGGGGCGGCTCTTTGAGCGCCTGGTGAAGCACGGCGTTCCGGTCGGATTCGTCACCTCGAGCCACGCGCTCAAAAACTGGAACGGCAGAAACCCGCTGATCCTCGCCGACGCGAGCGATTGGAGCCGGGAGGAGCTTGCGACCGTCGAGCGTCTTGCCAAAGGCGGCGCGCCCGTCATCGCCTTCGCGGGCGATGCTCCGGCGCCCGAGTTTTTCCTGAAAAACGCCGAGGCCGCGACAGCCGGGGAGATCAAGCTCCTGAAACGGGGGAATATCATCTACTGTCCGCTCAACGCCCGCGAGATTCCGGCGGAATCGCTTAACGCGCTGGTCGGCAGGATCATGGAACATGCCGGAATCATTCTCGAATCGAGTACAAATATGCCGGTGACTCCCTTCGTCAACTCGGGCGCGTTGTTCCTTGCGTTCGGCGGCATCGCCGACTTCAATCGCATCGAAACGGTCAAAGTCCGCCCCGAGTCGCTGTTGCCTGGGTTGAAAAATCCGGTCTTCATCGACCTCGACCGGAACGTGAAACTCGAAGCCCGGAAAGAGGCCGGCGGTTCCTGGAGCTTCCAGTTGCCCGCCGCCGCTTGTGACGGGCGCATGGTTATGATTGTTCAGAATTGAAAATGGAAAATTGGGGGAGGAAGCATGAGAGCGCTGATATTCTGCGTCGTGATATGGGGTTGTGTCTGGGGGGCGGAACGGGAGATTTTGATCTGCACTTCGAAAGAAGCTTCGCCCGCCGTCAAAGCGGCCGCTGCGCAATTGCTTGACGCCCTGCCGCTTGCGGCGCTCATCAAATGCGGCGGTGCCGCCGGGGAAATGAAACAGCAGGAGAGCGCGCCTTTGATGGAAGAGCGGAATTTCAAGCTTGCCGCCTACAACAATCTGGTGATCGTCGGCTTGAAAGAGAGCGATCCCCTGCTGGCGAAATGCTGGGGGCATCAAGCCTCGGTGGAGCCGGGCCGCTTCTACCGGCTCGGTTACGGCACGCTGACGGGCGACGTCGGGTATGTGGAATGCGACTGGAACCCTTTTCTCTTTTCCAACAAAGTCGAGACTAACGCTTACACGACCGTCTGCATCAAAAT
>JAVBSA010000419.1:0-5721 GCA_031556915.1 Victivallis sp. | reverse complement strand
GATAAACATTATCATAAAAACGATTCTTCTTTAATAAGAATTTTAAGTTGATAAAAGATAAAAATCAAACTATCATACTGTTAATTAACGAAAACATAACAATGCTTTCAGCATGAATATTAAGGGGATGCACTGGGAGTTTGTGCTTGCGTCGATTCTCAATCTTACCTTGAATCCGTAATTTCTTCACGGATCCAGGGACCTGCAATAAGATTTTTCTTTTTGCATGTCGGCTGGGGGGCAACGGGGGTTGTTATTTCGCCGAAAGTGTTGTATATTACCGATTATGGCGAAGCTACCGGAACCCCGACCCCTGCCCGTCAAAAATAAGAACGCGGCGAATGTGCGCAGCGACAGCGAGAAGCTGTTGCGGGCGCTCATTGTGCTTTTTATCCTGATGGCCGTCGCCGTTGCGCTGCTGATCGGCGCGCTGGCGTTGCGGAAGGTGCTTTTTTCTTCGAATCCCCGCTTCGCGTTGCGCGAGGTTCAGGTGCAGACCGAGGGCTACTGGAAGGGGCGCGAATGGCCGCTGGCGGCCCGGCTCGGCGTCCATCGCGACGAGAATCTTTTCAATATGAATCCCGGGGAACTGCGGCGGCGCCTCGCGGCGATTCCGAGCGTGGAATATTGCGAAGTGACCCGCGTGCTCCCCGACACGCTGAAATTGCGGGTGGGGGAGAGGATTCCCCGCGCCGTGCTCGGCAACCCGTTGGCGGAGTGGGTGATCGATGAAAAATGCGTGGTGATTCCGCGCTTGGAATCGATGAGTTCTTCGCCGCAGCTCCCCGTTGTGCTGGGGCTGGGGAACCGCACCTTCGAAGCGGGCATGAAACTCGCCGAATTCGAACCGGCGATGGAGCTCATCATGCTGACCGTGCTCCATTTCCCCGACATCGCCGTCTTTGCCGTCAACACGGCGGATAAAGAGAAGATCACCTTGTTCGTGCGTTACCGGAACCGGAAGGTGTGCCAGGCCATCATCCCGGTGAAGGGGCGGAATTTCCACCTGCTCCTGACCGCCCTCCAGAGTGCGATTCTCCACGCCGAGCAACGCGGGGATTCCCGGGGGACATTCGACCTTTCGTTCGACGGAAATGTCATCGTGCGTTGATTTTTGTTTCCCATAGTGGAAAAAGCGGAAAAGCGGAAATATATTAAACTGTTGTTTTTTGTTATTTAACCAGAGGTTTATGTAAATGAAATGTGTCGTCCTCGCCTATCATAACATCGGACGCGCCGGAATCGAGGCGCTGAAGAAGAACGGTTTCGAAATCTCCGCCGTATTCACGCACGCCGACAGCCTGAATGAAAACATCTGGTTCGGCTCCGTGGCGGAACTGGCCGGCGAATACGGAATTCCGGTCTTCGCGCCCGAAAGCATCAATCACCCCGTCTGGGTGAACCGGATCAAGGCGATGGCGCCGGATTTCATCTTCTCCTTCTATTACCGCGACATGGTCTCCGAAGAGATCCTGGCGATTCCCTCCAAAGGCTGCGTCAATCTCCACGGTTCGCTGCTGCCGAAGTACCGCGGCCGGGTTCCGCTCAACTGGGCGATCATCAACGGTGAATCCGAAGCCGGGGTCACGCTGCATTACATGGTGAAAAAGGCCGACGCGGGCGATATCATCAGCCAGGAAGCGTTCCCGATCACCGACAACGACAATGCCAGGACGGTCTTCGACAAGGCGACCGCCGCGGCGACCGCGCTGCTCAACCGTGAACTGCCGCGCCTCGCCAACGGAACGGCTTCGCGCACCCCGCAGAACGACGGTCTTGCCACGACCTTCCCGGGCCGCAAGCCCGCCGACGGCGAAATCGACTGGAACAAATCCGCCAAGGCGGTCCGCAACCTCGTCCGCGCGGTCACGAAACCCTATCCGGGCGCGTTCAGTTTTCTCGGCGACCGCAAGTGCTTCTTCTGGTCGGTCGAAGTAGTCGGGAACCCCGGCAAGGCCGCTCCCGGAACGGTGATTTCCTCCGCTCCCTTCACCATCGCCTGCGGCGAGAATGCGGTCGCGGTCAGGACCGCGCAGATGGAGTCCGGCGTCTTCATGACCGGCGACCAGCTCGCCTCCGACGCCCGCATCGTTTCCAACATGGTGTTCGGCAAGAACCCGAAGACGCAGCGTGAAGAGAGCCGCCGGAAATCGGTGCTGATCCTCGGCGTCAACGGCTTCATCGGCAGCCCTATCTCCGAACGGTTGCTCAAATCCGGCAAATACGAGGTCTACGGCCTCGACCTGCGGAGCAATTACGTGGATCATTTGCTCGGCGAGAAGGACTTCCACTTCCGCGAAGGCGATATTTCGATTCACCGCGAGTGGATCGAGTACCACATCCGCAAGTGCGACATCGTGCTTCCGCTGGTGGCGATCGCGACCCCGATCGAATACACCCGCAACCCGTTGCGCGTGTTCGAGCTGGACTTCGAAGAAAACCTCAAGATCGTCCGTTACTGCGTCAAATACAACAAGCGGATCATCTTCCCCTCGACCAGCGAAGTCTACGGCATGTGCCAGGATCCGCAGTTCGACGAAGACGACTCCAAGCTGATCACCGGCCCCATCCGGATGCAGCGCTGGATTTATTCCTCCAGCAAACAGCTGCTTGACCGGGTGATCTGGGCTTACGGCGCCAAGGGGCTGCTTGACTTTACGCTCTTCCGGCCTTTCAACTGGATCGGCCCCCGTCTCGACAGCCTGACCAGCGCCCGCATCGGTTCTTCGCGCGCCATCACCCAGCTGATTTTGAACCTGGTGCAGGGGTCGCCGATCCAGCTGATCGACGGCGGCGAGCAGAAACGCTGCTTTGTGGACATTTCCGAAGGCATTGAAGCGTTGTTCCGGATCATCGAGAACAAAGGCGGCAAGTGCACCGGGGCGATCATCAACATCGGCAACCCGGACAATGAAGCGAGCATCAAGGCGATGGCCGAGACGCTGGTCGAGAAGTTCGACAAGCACCCGCTGCGCGCCAAGTTCCCGCCCTTCGCGGGGTATCTGGTGCTGGAATCCGGCGCGTTCTACGGCAAGGGCTACCAGGACGTTCAGCACCGTGTGCCGAGCATCAGGAACGCGAAGAAATTGCTCGACTGGGAACCGTCGATCATGCTGGATGAGTCGATTGAAACCACGCTCGACTTCTTCCTCGAAGAAGCGATCAAATCCGGCGAATTCAATCTGGACTGATGAAAAAGACAATTGCTCTCCGGATCGACGTCGACACCTACCGCGGCACCGGCCGCGGCGTGCCGCGTCTCTGTGAAATCCTGGCGAAGCACGGTGTCAAGGGGACGTTTTATTTTTCGGTCGGTCCCGACAATATGGGGCGTCATCTCTGGCGCCTTTTGCGTCCCGCTTTTTTGTGGAAGATGCTGCGTCCCGACGCGGCGGGGCTTTACGGCCCCGAGATCGTGCTGATGGGCACGGCGTGGCCGGGCCCGAAGATCGGGGAGCGCTTTGCCGGGGTGATCCGCAAGGTCTGCGCCGAAGGGCACGAGATCGGCCTTCACGCCTGGGATCATCACAAGGAACAGGCGAAACTGCTTACCATGAGCGACAAGGCGTTGACGCGCGAATTCAACCTCGGCATGGCGACGCTGCGCCGGATTCTCGGTGAGGATCCGGCGACCAGTGCGGCTCCCGGCTGGCGCGCCGACGCGCGGCTGTTGGAGAAGAAGGCGGAATATCCGTTTGTGTACAATACCGACTGTCGCGGAACGCACCCGTTTTATCCAGTGGTGAACGGGAAGAAGCTCCAGCAGCTTCAGATTCCGGTGACGTTGCCGACTTACGATGAATTGCTCGGCCGCGACGGCGTGACCGATGACAATTACAACGACCGCCAGATTGCGCTGCTGCGTGAGGATGCGTTGAATGTGCTGACAATCCACGCGGAGGCGGAGGGCGGCAAATGCGCGCCGATGTTCGACGACTACCTGGATCGTGTATTGAAGCTCGGTTACCGGGTGATTCCGCTCTGCGAGGCGGCGGAGGAAGTGAAGGACACGGCGCCGGAGGGAAGAGTCGAGCTCAAAGAGTTTCCCGGAAGGGAAGGCGTACTCGCGGTTCAGCAGTAGGGGAGGCGAAGCCGACCGGGTCCAGGGCCTTTCGGCCTTGGCGAGGATTCTCAAGGGCGAGTAGCCCTTGAGTGGAGTTTGAGGCAAAGCCTCAAGCTTTCCAAGGAAAATTTTTGTCAAAAACTTTTCCGCCACATAGCGTGCGCGGTCTGCTTTGACCGCCAGGTCAAACAGACCCCGAGCCCTGTCAGGCTCCCACGATTCTGAATTCCGCTTGCTCCGCAGCAGCCCCCGTCACTTACCGAGGAATGTTTCCAGCGCCAGGCGGTCGGCTTTTTCGTCGACCTGGAATTCCTGTTCCTGGAAATACCAATAGAGGTTGTCCTGACGGAGCATAGCCACGTATTCCTGTGCGGCGTCTTCGGATTTGAAGAAGGCCAGGGGATGGGCTTCGGGGACTAATTCCGCGGCGGTCAGCAGGGTGCCGGCGTTCGAGCAAGGAGCCGGGGCGGTCTCTTTGCCGAAGCGGATCACTCCCCGCGCCTGTCCGGCGATCACCACCGGCCCCCGGACGATTCCGCCGTCGCCGCGCAGATTGCGCACGCAGACGTAGAGTTCGTTCGGCCGGTCGTAGCGGATCGACTCCGGCGGAATCGCGTAGCTGCGCGGCGCCTGCCAGTAGTTGCCGACCTCTTCGCCGGTTTTGCCGATCAGCCTGCCGTTCCAGAACACCCAGTCGATGTCGTCGATGGCTCCGGCCTGAAAGCGCAGCGGACGCCCCTTCCAACCCGCCGGAACGGCGATCTCTTTGCGGTACCAGCCGTCGCCAATCCGGTATGAGAGCGAGCCGGTGATGCCGGTTTCGCCCCAGAGACCGGGGACGTTCATGCCTTCGAAGCGTTCGATGTTCGTCGGCGGCGCTTCGGGGACATCGGCCGACGGGGTGAAGTGGAAATCCCAACGCCCCGCAAGATCGATGGAGCCCGCCAGTTCACCGGCGGACGTTACTTCGGGCTTGCGGAGAATGAGGCCGTTATCGGCGAGGAACTTCGGCAGTCCCGCCCGGCCACCGCGAACATGGGCGTCGAGATCGAGGCGGCCGAAGAGGAAGACTTTGCCGGGGAATTTGCGGAGGATTTCCAGCAACTTCAGGTCGAGACAGCTGCTGGTGGCGACGGCGAATTCGTATCCCTCAAGCAAAGAGGGTTCGTCGACGATCCGCAGGCTGTCGAAGACGCCGACCTGATAATTTTTTCCGGCCAGATGGTCGGGCAGGCGGCCGATCACCCGGCCGGTGGTCGCTTCGAGGCGGCTGTTGGTGATGACCGCCACTTTGCGCCCGGTATTCTGTTTCGGCACGGATTCGCGGATCCAGGACGCCATCCGGGGGAGATAGGCGACTTCCGGTTTCAGGTGCCAGTCGTCGTCGGCAAGCAGCATGCCGCCGCCGCCCCGGAAATGGAAGGCGAAGGGGCAGAACCCGAGGCCGAGGGCGACGTGGCGTTCGACCGCTTTGCGGTTGCCCTCCATCTGCTGTTCGGAGTCGTAGCTGCCGAGCGACAGCGTGGCGGCTTTGCGGGCGGCGACGCTGCCCATGTCGTAATGAGTTCCGGGGAGGACGTTTTCGCCGACGCAGGTGATGATGCCGTGGTAGTTGAGCGGCACAAAGCTTTTGTCCCAGACGTCGCCGATGGTGCGCT
>JAVBSA010000233.1:0-6335 GCA_031556915.1 Victivallis sp. | reverse complement strand
ACTTGAGCGAGCGGTACGCCTGCTGCGGCAGCGGCGCGATGCGCTGAACGCTGTCGGCGAATGGAATCGGCAGCGAATCCGACAGCGACGCCAGGTCTTTCTGAAAACGCAGATTCCCCACATGGATATTGTAGATGGTCGCCGGGCGGTTCCCGCCGCAGCCGACCAGGTGCTTGTCGTCAGCGAACAGAAATTGCAAACTTCCCTCCGGCAGTAAAGTCTCCAACCCGTTGAACTCCTGTTTGATGACTCCTTCGGTCACCAGGAAGAATTCACAGAATTCATGATTGTGCTCCGGGAAAAACTCACCCGGCTGAAAGGTGCGGGCGTGGATGAAGTATCCGAATTGTCCCAGGCGTTCCGCAACGGCAAGCTTCATACAAGTCAGACTGTTTCCGGCGTTTTACGGGTTCGTTTTTTCGTCCCTTGCCAGGTCTGATGAGGCTTCAATCTGCGTTTGCTGCAATCCAGCAGATAGGAGTTGATCAAGGCCTGATAGGGTTGCTCCATTTCTTCCGATAGCGCTTTAAAGTACTCCAGCACTTCCGGAGAAAGCCGGATGGTAACGGCTTTTTTCAGCTCTTTTACATACGGATTCTTTACCGCTTTCGAGAAATCATATTCCGCTCTCATATTTCATCTCCGTATTGTTTCGCTTCGTTTTTGGTTGCCTTCCTTGCCGAAATGATCCGTATTGTGGACTCATTGTCTCTAAAACAGTGACATACAACAAGCATGCGGGCTTTTCTGCTGAAGCCCAGTAAAATGAAACGCAGTTCCTCCGTTGAATGATCCGGATCCGGTATGCTCAGCGCGTCTTCATCATAAAAGACAGATTCGGCTTCTGCAAACGTAATCTGATGTTTTATTTTATTCTGCGCGGCTTTATCATCATCCCATTCAAATTTTATCATGTTGCTTTCCAGTGTTCCGCTCTCTGTGATTGTAAATATAATGTAAATACATAAAACATCAATGGCAAAGTCAATTTATTATGAGAAAATTTACGGCCAAGAGTTCGAAAAAGTCAAGATGGTGTCTCCTCGGATCCTGGTAAAATATCAATCCAGCATCTTTTTAAGGGAGATCATCTATTTTCCGGAGCAAACAATGGTATAATATAGACAGATGCGGAAAAGAATGCAAACAGGGGCTTTTTGAATGAACGATTTTATTTTCGGCACCCAGTACCTGCGGGGACTCTCCCCCGATAAAGCGGATTGGGAACGGGACTTGGGAGAAATTTCCGCCCGGGGGTTCAATACCATCCGGGTATGGCTGGTGTGGGGCGTGTTGGAGGTTCGGGAGGGTGAAATCGATTTCCCTTATATCGAAAGAATTCTTTCGCTTGCCGAACAGAAAAATCTTCGGACCATTTTTTTATTCCACCTTCACGGCGCCCCCGAATGGCTGATCCGGGATTATCCGCAGTACCGTTACGTCAATCGCGCCGGACAAGCCTTCGAGCCTTCGGCGCGCGCCAATACCCCCTCGGGCGGCTGGCCGGGGCTTTGCCCGGATCACTTCGAAGTGCGGGAACAGGAAGACCGTTTCATTCGCGAAGTCACAACGTATATCGGCGACCGCGCTTACGCCTACGAGCCCGTCAATGAACCTCATATGTGGGTTGACTGGGCGGAGGGACGCAACGCGGACTACTGCTACTGCGAAGCGACGCGCGAAGAGTTCCGGTGCTGGTTGCGCCGGAAATACGGCACCCTCGAAGCGCTTTCCGCCGCGTGGGGGAAGCGCTTCGACTGCTGGGAGAGCGTGCGGCCGGCCACCTGGGCATACGGCTACGGCGACCAGGTGGATTTCAGAATGTTCACGATGGAGAATGTCGCACGCCAGATGCGCCGCCGGGCCGGAGTCATCCGGCAACACACCCGGCGGCCGGTGATCGCCCATGCGTGGGGCGGCGGCTCAACCTGCTGCCCGCAGCTCGGAGCCATGGCGTTTGACGACTGGTGCAACGCGGCGGAAGCGGAGTCGTGGGGATGCAGCGGCTTCCCCCGCGATGTCGAAGATACGGCGCGCCTCGCACAGAGCATGGATGCAACCCGTTCCGCTGCAAATGATAAGCTCTTCTGGCAGTCGGAGCTGGGCGGCGGCGTGGTGGGCGGCGGTCTCGACTTTCGCACCCCCGCCGCTCCCGAATTGCTGGCGCTCTGGTGCTGGGAATCGGTGTTCCACGGCGCGAAGGGCTTGCTCTTCTGGCAGTTCCGCACGGAGCTGTTCGGCAACGAGAGCGGCTACTACAGCCTGACCGGCCGTGCCGGGGAGCCGACCGGCCGGCTGCTGGCGGCGGAATGCTTCGGGAAAGCGATTGCCGCTTATGAGCAGGAGTTTATGAGCGCCCGGGTGCCTGACGCGGAAGTCGCGATCCTCTTTTCACCCCGCTCCTGGTTGCTGGATTGGACGATTCACCGCAACAACAAATTCTCCTGCGACGCGATGGCCGGGTATTACGACGCTTTCTATCACGCCAACGTACCGGTCGATATTCTGCATGAGATGCAGTTGAGCCCGGAAAGGCTCCGGCAATATAAACTTGTGATCGTCCCGGCGGGACTCTCGTTGACGGACGACGCGGGGGAAGCTCTGTGCGGCTATGTGCGTGACGGCGGCAACGTTCTCGCCGATCCCTTCACCGCCTCGTGGGACGGTGCGGTGAAGCTTTCAAGTATCATGCCAGGCGCCGGATTGCACAAGCTGTTCGGGGTGAAGGAGAAAGAATTTCGCACCGGCGACGGCAAGATGATGACCATCGGGAAATATACATTTTGCGCCGCTTTCCCGTGGGAGGTGTGGCAGCAGGAGTCCTGTGACGCCAGACCCTTCGCCGTGACGGAAGAGGGTGAGTGGGTGATTGCGGAGCACCGCTGCGGCAAAGGGCACGGCTTCCTCTCCGGCATGGCGCTGGGGAATCTCAACGCCGCGGGCAATCTGATCGGCGACGATTTCCGTTCGGAATCCCGGCGCGAACATCGCGGCGACGCCGCATCGCTGATCCTCGACATCGCGGCGGAATGCGGAGTCGTCACGGAGTTTCAAGTTCCGCTTCCGCTGCATCTGCGCCGCTTGCTTCTGCCGGACGGCGAATTGCTGTTGCTCGCCAATCATTCCGGTGAACCCTTTGAAGGCGAAGTCGGAATTCCTTCCGGCAGAGCGATCTACGGGGGAGAAGCTCTCTCCGGACAGTCGGGGATTTCCCTGCCTCCCTATGGTAACGCCGTGCTTCTGATCCGGAAAACGGGCCGCCCCTCTTTCTCCGGGGCGGCTTGCGGCATCTTACTTGAAGACGATGAAGGGGTATAAATCCGGATTCTTGGTGTCGGCGATTCCGGGGGCGATCTGCGCCCAGCCTTCGCGGCCGATCTCAGGCTCGTCCGCATCGTTCACCACCAGGTTGAAGCGGAAGCCCGATTTGAGTTGCTCCTGCGTCAGCCGGAACGGTGCAAGGGGCAGCCGGAATTCGTATTCCGTCGTTGTACCCTGCCGTGAGGTCGTCACCTTGAGCGCGTTCAGCGCCTTGGCCGGATCCGCTTTTTCCGGGTGGAGCCAGATGTGTTTCAGCGTCTTGCCGTCCTTATGGGCGCCGCCGATCTCCCAGCCGCCCACGCCCGGCAGCCAGAGCGCGAACTGAACGCTGTCTTCGCGCCAGCAGTCTTCCGCGTTCTGACGCTGAAGATGGATGTCGTCTTCGGCTTTGACCCGGACGACGAGTTCGTTCCGGTCCATGCCGAGCCTGATTTCGGCGCTGAGGTCCTTCGGACCGGTCCAGAAAGGCTTGTTGGGGACGTTGTCATACAGCACCCTGATCTGGCGGCGCTGGTTCAACACGAAATCCGGCTGTTCCTTATTGATATCGGCGGACATCAACGCGGCGGAGTGAACCGGGAACGAAAGTTCCGCAACGCCGTTCCTGCCGAAATCGGCTTTCAAAAACAACAGATATTTACTGCCGAACGTTCCTGAAAGGGACCGGTCCGCGGACAGCCGGAAGCTTCTGCTCGTCTTTTCGCCGGGGGCGAGTTTTACTTCGATCCGGTCCGGAGATGCTTTGAATTCCGCCGGAGTTTTCAGCGACAGCTTTGTTGAAAGCTCCTGGGCGAGCGGATTGGCGAGATTCACCTTGACCGTGAAGGCTCGACCCGGAATCGCGCAGCCGGAGACTTCACAATCGATGATCGGTTCGGCTTCGATTTTCGCCGCACCGTAGATCTTCAAGGTCTCGGGCGTGGTGTTGAAGGTCCAGAAAATCCGCCCGCCTTCTATTTCTACCGGCGAAGCGTTCCCCATCAGGTCGATCCGTTCGGCCCGTTTGCCGTCGGTTGCGATCGAGTAACTGCCGCCGCTTTTGATGGCGTCGGCGGTCTTCCAGCTCGCCATCGCGTAAGTGTCGCCGTTGCGGAACAGGAAACCGTATTCCCCCTGTTCCAGCGGCAGCTGCCTGTCGTAGGCGAATCCTCGGAAGGTGTTGACCAACGCGGCGTAAGCCGGGAAGACCGCCTTGGGGTAGAAGTCCGCTTTCTGCATCCCGTAGTTGTGTTCGTTGTCCATCGCGTTGAAGCCGACGTCGCGCATGTTGTACCAGGTGAAACCGACGGAACCGCGGGCGCGGGCAAAGATGAGTTTGGTGTAGAGTGCTTCGGCCTGGCCTCTCTCGTTGCCGCCGGTGGAGTGGAGCGCCGTTTCGTTGGCGTACCATGGAATATTGTTGATCCCGAGCTTGTTGCGAAGATCGGCCAGCTCGTTGTCGACCTGCCGCTGGAAGGTGCTGAATTCCCCGTGCAGATGAAGCGTGTGAAGATCGAATTTGCCCGCCGACGCCTTGAGGGTTTCAAACTGATATTGGTAGCTGTCACCGGTCACCCCGGCAAAACCGGCTGTCATCACCCGGATCGCGGGATCGACCGCGTGGAGTTCCTCGAAAGCCGCGGTCTGAAGCTTCGCCTGTTCCAGCGGGCCGTATTTGGCGAAGCCGGGGTGATCCGGTTCATTGCCGACTTCCCACAGGCGGATTTTCCCTTTGTACCGTTCGCCGACGGTACGCACGTACTTGCGGAACGGTTCCAGCTTCGGCATGGAACCTCCGCGCGGGTCGATCCGTTCGCGCAGCGGCGCGTCGGGATCGACGGCCCAGCGGGGGCAGCCGGCCGTCAGAGCCTGGAGCTCGATGCCCTGTTTTGAAAAGGCTTCCACCAGCCGGTCGAAGATTTCGAAATCCCAGTGGTTCGGGCCGCCGCGCTGGATAAACCCCCATGGGGAACAGGTTCGGAATACTTTTGCACCGACGACCGCGGCGGAGTACGCATCCATTTCCATCGCCCATCGACTCCAGCGGTCGGGCGCGTTGCA
The DNA here is from genome assembly GCA_031556915.1 of Victivallis sp. Lineage (GTDB taxonomy): Bacteria > Verrucomicrobiota > Lentisphaeria > Victivallales > Victivallaceae > Victivallis. The sequence continues at coordinate 974 of JAVBSA010000233.1, read as the reverse complement.
GATGCCGTAGAGGAAATCGGCGGGATTGTTGAAGTCCGGCCTCTCTTTCGTCGGTCCGGCCGGGCGCATATAGGCGAAAGAGCGCGTTTTTTCGGCAGGTTTTTCACCCGGTGCGGTGAAAGTGGCTTTGACATACCAGATGCCGAATTTGAGGTCGCTCGGCAATTCAAGCGGAAGGCGCGCTTCTTCTCCCGGCTGCAAGGAAATTTTTCGAATGATGGAAAAGCGTTCGCCGAACAGGTCGCTGAACTCGATTTTGGCGTCGCAGGAGATCTTTTGCGCCGTGCCGTTGGTCAGACGCATTGCTGAGAGCCGGGAGAGTTCACCGGCAGGGATCATGTGGATCGGGCTGCCGGTTTCAAGCTCCATGGAGATGGCGTCGAGCAGCGTTTTTTCACTGAGGAATTCCGACCGGCGCAGAACGAGGTTGCCGCCGTCCTCTTCCGGAAAATTCACATACGCCTCTTTTACCCGGAGCGTATCCGTTTTTTCCGGCAGCCGGAATTCGAGCGTTTGATTGCCACCCGTGAAAACGAGGGGGCCGCAAAGGTACTCTTTTTTGCCGGAGTCGTAAAAAATGACCGTCAACTCCGCTTTTTTACCTTTGCCGAGTTCGCCGGTGACGCGGATGCCGCGAAGATTATCATAAAAACGGTTTCCGTTCATGCATTCATCGAGACGGATGTTCCGCTTGGCGGGGCTTTCGACGCGAAGTTCCTTCGCATCGGCGCCCCGCTCGTTGCCGCCGACCCACCAGCGTTCTTTTTTCTGGTCGAATACCCAGAGCGTCTGGGCGGCGATCACGCCTTGCACCTCCTGCGGCAGGCGGTATTGGAAGTCGCCGAGCCAGACCGGACCGATGCCGCCCGCCGCAAAGCCGATTCCGAAACCGACCAGCTTCGCGGGGAAGTCGATCTTCTTGTTGCCGTCTCCGCCCCAGCAGGAATTGAAATTATCCGGCCTGACGTTGTGTT
>JAVBSA010000692.1:0-2686 GCA_031556915.1 Victivallis sp. | reverse complement strand
CCGAGCGACCGCCCGTAGTTGAGACAGGCGGTCCAGTCGTCGGGCGCCGCGCCGATGCGGAAACGTTCTGCGACGTCGCGCGGAATCCCGCGGCTCATCAGATACTGCGCCGGGGGAGACATCGGGTTGTCGATCAGGAAGCGTTCGAAGAAGGTGCAGAAATCCTCGTTGATCCGGTAGAGGCGTTCGCGGGCGTCGGCGCGCAGTTTGCCCGCCATGGGGTCGGCGTCGTCCCGGGAATACTCCGGAATCACCACGCCCGCCCGCGACGCCAGCATATGCAGCGCGTCGGAGAACCCCACGTTCTCCTTATCCATGTAGAAGCGGAACACATCCCCGCCCTTGCCGCACCCGAAGCAGTGAAACGTCTGCCGGTCGGCGTTGACATGGAATGAAGGGGTCTTCTCCTGGTGGAACGGGCAAAGGCCCTTGTATGTATTGGTTCCGGAGCGTTTCAACGGCAGGAAAGAGCCGATGATCTCAACGATATCGCACCGGTTGCGAATCTCTTCGATCACATCTTTTGAAACGCCGAACGCCATATCCTTTTTTCCCTATTTGCGGGCGGGGGAGAAGGAGACTTGCATGGCCTCCTTGAAATCCCTGACGAAGTGGAATTCGAGTTTATTTTTCACTTCGTCGGGGAGTTCCTCCGCGTCTTTCCGGTTTTCTTCGGGCATCATCACGGTGTTGATCCCGGCGCGGAGGGCGGCAATGGCCTTTTCGCGTACGCCGCCGATGGCGGTGACGTGCCCGCGGAGGGTGATTTCGCCGGTCATCGACAAGCGCGGCCGGAGCGCCTTGTCCTTGAGCAGCGAGATCAGCGCCATGGTGATGGTGACGCCTGCCGAGGGGCCGTCTTTGGGGGTGGCGCCGTCGGGAACGTGGATATGAAAGTCATGTTCTGCGAAATATTCCGGTTTGATTCCCCATTCGACGGCGTGGGCGCGAACGAGGCTGTAGGCCGCTTCCGCCGATTCCTGCATGACTTTGCCGAGGCTGCCGGTGAGTTTCAGGGCGCCTTTGCCGGGGAGCGCGATCGCTTCGACGGGCAGGATGACGCCGCCGTATCCGGTCCACGCCATGCCGGTGGCGCAGCCGGGGCCCATCCTGGTATCGGCTTCGTCGTGGAGGAACTTCCTGGCGCCGAGGAGGTCGCGGACCATTGCACCGGTGACGGCTATTTTTTCCTCTTCGCCGATGGCGCCTTCGACGATTTTGCGGGCGATGCGGCGGCAGACCTGGCCGATGCAGCGTTCGAGTTCGCGCACCCCCGCTTCACGGGTATAATGGTCGATGATTTCATCGACGGCCTCCATGCGGAATTTGACGCGCTTCGCGGGGAGCGCATTTTCCTTGATCTGCCGCACCACGAGGTAGCGCCGGGCGATTTCGCGTTTTTCGAGCGAGGTGTATCCGGGCAGCCGGATGATTTCCATGCGGTCGCGCAGCGGCGGCGGAATGGTTTCGAGCAAATTGGCCGTCGCGATGAAGAAGATGCGTGAAAGGTCGTAATCGACTTCGAGGTAATGGTCGTTGAACGAGAAGTTCTGGGCGGGATCAAGCACTTCGAGCAGCGCCGAGGCGGGATCTCCCCGGAAATCGTTGGCCAGCTTGTCGATTTCGTCGAGCATGAAAACGGGGTTGCCGCTGCCGGCTTTCTTGAGGTTCTGGATGATCCGGCCGGGCATGGCGCCGACATAGGTGCGCCGGTGGCCGCGGATTTCCGCCTCGTCGCGCACGCCGCCGAGGGAAATGCGGATGAATTTGCGGTTCATCGCGCGGGCGATCGACTGGCCGAGCGAGGTTTTGCCGACGCCCGGGGGGCCGACGAGACAGAGGATCGGCGCTTTGCGGTCCTCGGACTCCTTGAGCTGAAGGACGGCGAGGAATTCGAGGATGCGTTTTTTCACGTCCTCCAACCCGTAATGGTCGGCGTCGAGCACCTTTTCGGCTTCGACGCAATCGAGCCGGTCCTCGGTGAAGACGCGCCACGGCAGGTCGAGCAGCCAGTTGATGTAGGTATAGGCGATGTGGTACTCCGGGGCCGCTTGCGGGATGACTTCGAGGCGCGCCAGCTCCTTGCGGACGACCTCGCTGACATGATCGGGCAATTCGGTCGACTCCAGCCGCTCTTCGATCTCGATGATGTCGGGGTTGCGGCCGTCTTCGCCGAGCTCCTGCTGGATGGTGCGGAGCTGTTCGCGCAGATAAAACTCGCGCTGCTGCTGGCTCATTGCCTGATGGACTTCGCTCTGGATCTTCATGCCGAGACGCATGACTTCGATTTCACGGTTCATCAGGATGGCCAGCAATTCCAGCCGTTTCCGCACGTCGGTCAGCGCCAGGAGCAGAATTTTCTCGGCGTAATTGAGGCTGATGGCGTCGGCGAGAAGGTCGGCAAGCCGGCCCGGCGTCTCCGCATTGAAGACCGCGACATGAAGCTCCTCGGGCAGGCCCGGCATGGAGCTTGCCATCTCCTGAAACGAGGCGATGGCCGACTTCTGCCGCGCTTTGTTCTCGGTGTCTTCGTTCTCTTTTTTGCTTTCGACATGGATCTTCACCCGGGCGATATCCACGCCGGAACCGCCGTCGATGCCGAGGCAGGTGATGCGCCTGAGGCCGCGCACGAGGATCCGCACGGTCCCGTCGGGGAAGTTCAATTCCTTGACCACCCGGACCAATG
>JAVBSA010000662.1:0-3919 GCA_031556915.1 Victivallis sp. | reverse complement strand
ACTTGATGGACCATCTCCTGGAAATCTTCCGGGAGTCGCCCGATTACGTTTTCGAACTGGACGCGCAAGTCATCTGCCTGGAAGATTATCTCGAAATCCGGCCGGAACGCAGAGGGGAATTGGAACAGTACATCCGCTCCGGCAACCTCAAGGTCGGGCCGTGGTATGTCCAGAACGACTTTTTCCTGACCTGCGGCGAAGCGACCGCCCGCAATTTGCTCATCGGGAGCGAAATCGCCGCAGCGTTCGGCGAGTGCGCGCGTTGCGGTTATGTGCCGGACCAGTTCGGCCTGATCAGCCAGCTGCCGCAGATTTTCCGGAATTTCGGCATCGACAACTGCGTGTTCGGCCGCGGCTACCGCCGGGATGCCGCCATAAAACTGCCCAATGAATTCGAATGGAGCTCGCCCGACGGCTCGCAGATCCTGGCCTCGTACCTGAGCCGCTGGTACAACAACGCCCAGCGTTTCCCCGCCGATCCGGAACTGGCGAAGTTGTTCTTTCAGGAAGTCGCTGCGGCTCAGGAAGATGAGGCCGTCACTCCGAACCGGTTGCTGATGAACGGTGTAGATCATCTCGAAGCCCAGGAAGACATTCTGCCGATCCTGAAAAAACTGGAACAGGGGATCGAAGGAAAAATCCGTCAATCCACACTTTCAGCCTACCTCGACGCTGTGCGGCAATCTGTTCGGGAACAAAACATTACGCTTCACAAAGAAGAAGGCGAGCTCCGCCACGGCAGCTCCCACAACGTCCTTCAGGGAACCCTCTCCGCCCGGATGCCCCTGAAGCGCGAAAACGTCCGGCAGGAATCCGCCGTGGTGCTCGGGCTGGAACCGTTTTACACTCAGCTTGAATTGCAATCGGGCGACGCTCTTTACGACCGCAGCTATTTCCGTTATCTCTGGAAGTCTCTGCTCAAGAACCATCCGCACGACTCCATTTGCGGCTGCAGCACCGACCGGGTGCACGCCGACAACCTCAACCGCTTCGCCCGGATCGGCGATCTTGCCGAAACGCTGGCGAAACGCGGTGCGATTCATTTCTGGAACCGGCTCGACCGCAGCGGTTTGAACTCATCCGACTATCTCGTTGCCGTCTTTAATCCCCTGCCCTTTTCGCGGTCGGAAACTGTCACAGCTGAAATTTTTCTGCCGCTCACAGAGAACCCCGAATCGATCCGTATCACCGACCCCGCGGGCAATGCCGTTCCCTTTGCGCTCCGCTCAGTGGAGCACCGGTGCCAGACCAATTACTCGGCGATCAACCTGCCCGGGCAGATTCCGTCGCTGCGGCTGGAAATCGAGCTTGCGGCTGAAGAGCTGCCGCCGTCGGGGGTGCGCGTCTACCAGGTTCATCACGACGCAAGCCCCCTGCCCGCAATGCCTTCGGCCACGGCAGCACTGGAGAACGCCTTTCTCCGCTTCCATGCCGACGCCTCGGGCAAGGTCTCGCTGTTCGACAAGGAATCCGGCGAACGGTTCGACGATCTCGTTTCCTTCACCGATGAGTGCGACGCGGGGTACTCCTACAACTTCCAACCCGCTCCGGGCGGCGCGATCCGCGAACTCAAAGCAAGTGAAGTAACGCATTTCGCACGCGGCCTGAACCGGGGAATCCGGGTGTTCTATGAGTTTGAAGCACCGACCGCCTACGACTTCGACCTGAAACAGCCGATCCCCGAAACCGCATCCAACACGCTCACGGTCGAGTATACAATCAACGATTTTTCGCGCCATGTCGCGGTGGAGGCCCTGATCGGGAACCGCTCCGGCAACCACCGGCTCCGCGCAAAGTTCCGCCCCGGAATCGCTTCCGATGTCACAGTCGCCTCCTCGCCGTTCACATTTGAAACGCGCGACAGGAACGCGCTGACCAACGAGGCCGACCGCCACAACGGCGACCAGCCCGACAGCGGTATCGTCATGATCCGCGACGGCGAACGGCAATTCGCCTGCCTCAACGAGGGATTGTCCGAATATGAGCATCTGGCCGACAACGCCGTCGCGCTGACCTTGCTCCGGGCGGTCGGGCACATCACCCGTCTTCAATTCGACGCCGAGGGCCGCTGGAACCGGCCGGGTGCGGAATGGACCACACCCGAGGGGCAGCTGATCGGCGACCACAGCTTCCGTTTCGCGCTCCGTTGCGGCAAAGCGTCGAAAGCGGAACTCGCGCGGGAACACCAGGCCTTCCTCGCCCCCGCGTTCTCCGCCTACGACTCGGCGGATCCCCACAAGCTGACGGGCGGCCGCCCCTGCGACCAGAGCAGCGCGGTCAGGGAGCATTTCTTCCGCGACCTGCCGCCGGAAAAACAGAATTTTTTGCTCGAAACAAGCGGGCTCGAACTCTCCGGCGACGCGGTATTCTCCGCCTTCAAAAAGGCGGAAGACGGCAATGGTTATATCTTGCGGCTCTACAATCCGGAACATACGGAAACCCGGGCGGAAGTCAAGCTGCCCGGCCGCTTTCGCGTCATCCCCTCCCGGATGGATGAAACACCGGAAGCGGAGGCGTTTGAATCCTCCTCTCTCAAACTTTCCCTGCCGCCCGGCATTGTCCGCACCTGGAGGCTTCTGAAGTGACCGCACTCCGGAGAAATCAGATCTGCGACACCTTCCGCCGGAAAATCGAAACCGGCGAGTGGGGTTCCGGCTGCCGGATTCCCACCGAAGCGGAGCTGACGCGGCTGCTCGGGGTATCCCGGTGCACCCTCCGGAGCGCGATGGATGAATTGATCGATTCGGGCGAACTCGAACGGCGCGCCAACATCGGCTGCTTCGTCTCCACCGGCAAAGGGAACGACTCCTTCCGCTCCGGCCTGGTGGCTTATCTCGAGTCGAACACCTCCGGCAACCTCTCCGGCAACCTTCAATTGCGCGGGGTGGAACTTCAGGCGCTGGAATATGAAATCGACCTCATCTACTGCAATCTCAACGGCCACCTGGAACGGACGCGCGAAGTCGTCGAACGCCTGATCCGGCGCAACTGCCGCAATGTCATTTTCGCGCCTGAAATCTGCAAAAACTATTACGAAAGCAACAGCCCCGTGCTGGATGTGCTGGAAAACGCCGGAATTTCCTATATCGTGGTCGGCTCCCCCCTTGTCCGCGACGGCATCGTCCGCGGCGACTTCGTCGGCAGCGACAATTACGGAATCATGCGCAACGTGGTGCGGCAGCTGATGGAGGCGGGCCACCGGCGGATCGGCAGCATCCGGGTATTCGACGGCGTTTACTCCTCCGACCAGCGGCTGGCGGGAATTCTCGACCAGCTCCGACTCGACAATCTCAGCACGGATCCGGCCTATCACAAGAGTATCCGCGACGTGCCCCTCGAAGAACAGGGGCGCCAATGCCTCCGGCAACTCATGGCGCTCCCGGAGCCTCCGACGGCGATCATCTGCACCCACGACGCTCTCGCCGCCAACGCGATCGACGAGCTGCGCAAGATGAAACTCTTTGTGCCGGAAAATGTTTCGATCGTCGGCGTGGACGACTCCTTCCTCGCCCAGGCGCTTCAACTCTCCTCCGTGCGGCTGCCCTTCACCGAAATCGGCAAGCGCGCCATGCGGATCCTCTACGAAAAGCGCTTCGGCGAGGACCATGTCCGCCGCCAGGAGTTCCTCCCCTGCCGGATCGTCAACCGTAAATCCGTAGCGCATCTCTATTAAGGAGCCGTTTGCGCTGACGCGTCCGCGGGTGCGCCTTTGCAAAAAAAACGTTCTCAACGGACAAAACAGACAAAACAGACAAAACGGACGTAACGGACCAATACTCTTCATTTAAAAGAACCACGAAATACACGAAATACACGAAAAAAAATCAAAACGAAATTTTCCCTCTCCCCTTTCGTGTTTTTCGTGTATTTCGTGGTCAAAAAATGACATTACCAGTTAAGTGAAGAGCATTGGACGTAA
>JAVBSA010000585.1:0-4422 GCA_031556915.1 Victivallis sp. | reverse complement strand
ATCTTCTATCCGGTTTTAACCCCCAATCCCTGGTGGATTGCGATGACGGGAGAAAAGCTCGAACAAAATACACATTTTGAAATTATTACTGTCGCCATGACAAGCGAACAGGTCGACACGGATATCTGGTATTGTTTTCAGTTGAAATTCGGGGAATACTGGCGCTTTTTCCCTGCGCTCAGTGTTGTGATGTACGGAACTGAACAATTTCCCTATATCCGCTACCGTGACACATCGGGAGCAAAGCCATGACGGCATGCCGTAAACCATTCTATGTGATGATGTTCACCATGCTGGCGGGAGTGCTTGCCTGGAACGCCATGCCGGCCTGGGTACTCATATGGCCGGCATTATCCTTCTTGATTGTCGCCGCGGCGTATGGCGGAGCGGGACCGGGCGTTTTCGGCAAACGAACCGACGGAACCCGTGCCGGATGGGCAACAGTCTGCCTGTTCCCTTATCTGGTGCTCTTATGGGTAATCTGGTCGCTGCGCCGCCTGATTGGCCGTGAACCATGCTGTACGCAAATCGTTCCCGGGATATGGCTTGGCCGTCGTCCCTATGAATATGAACTTCCGCCTCGGACGGCTTGTATCGTTGATCTGGCATGTGAATTTATCGCCGCCAAAAGGGTGACCGCCCAAAGGGATTACATCAGCCTCCCAACACTCGATACGCTTATCCCCGCAGAGACAGACTTTCTGGCAGCCATCAAGCAGGCATCCGCTCATTCGGGCGGACTATATGTTCATTGTGCGCTTGGGCACGGTCGATCTGCGATGTTCGTTGCAGCCATACTTCTGGAACGGAACATTGCGCAAACTCCGGCAGAGGCAGTGCAAATGATTCGGAAAGCTCGTCCCGCAATTCGCCTGTCACGCCGGCAAGCTGATTTCCTGGAACAATTATCGCAAAAAGGAGCGATCCCGTGCAAAAATAGCCGTCCGGTATCCGGCGCCTACCGTACCGGAGTATAGTCGATGCGGGATTCCTCGTCAGTGGCTTCCAGTTTGAAGATGACCGGGCGCAACCCGTCATTGCAGCTGCAGATCGCCACGCCCGGCTTCCGGATCCAGTCGCCGTAGTAAAACAGGCCGTTGCCCGCTCCGTGCGCCAGGGCGAAGACGTACTGGTAAATCGCCTTCCACGCCTCGTCGCAGAACCCGGTTGGCTTGGCATAATCCGCGTAAAATATCTGTCCTTCTTCCAGCATGGGGCATTTGCCCAATCCGTCGACGCCATATTCGGCCGCCAGCTCCCGATCGAAGGTTGTCTTGAGAACGGTGATCTTCACTTTTTTCATGCTTCGTCTCCTTCCCGGCGCAAGTCATATGGCATCGATACGGATTCTTGTATAGAACCTGGCTCCGAAATTTCTTCGCGGATCCAAGTAGAATATAACCTCTCCGGCAAGGATTGCAAACGGCGATCAGCGTCGGTAAGCCAATCCATGCCGGCAAAGCCATAGTCGAGAACCATGTTGAGCCGCAGGAAAGCCGATTCCAGCAACGCGTTGAAAAGCGCCAACGCCAAAGAGGAATAAGCGGTATTTCAACGCGAAAAAATCAGCAGTCAATTTTGCAGTTTCTCTCCACCATCATTTGATTTTTAAGTTTTCCGCGGTATACTGTTTTTGAAAAATGAGCGAAGAACATAAAATCAGATTATGAAGTCCATTGCATAAGATGCAGATACGAAATGAAAGAAAAGACTCAAGCTGTTGATATCGAAGCTTTGGCCGAGCGCAATCAGGCGCGGGCGTATGAGGTTATTGCCGACTCCGGTGTCATCGCGGCGTGGGAGGCTATCGGCGCGAAGGTCAATCCGGTCGGTTCGCTACCGTCCGGGTTGCTGATGACGCATCGTGACATTGATTTTCACATCTACACCGATTCATTAGATGTAGAGGAGAGTTTCAGCGTAATCACCCGAATCTGCCGCAATCCGGCGGTGACGCATATGGAATTCCGCAATCTTTCCGCCACCGCCGAGTGTTGCCTGGAGTGGCATGTCTGGATCTTGGATCGCGACGGCGACGAGTGGCAGATCGACATGATTCAAATCTTAAAAGGTTCGACTTTCGACGGCTATTTTGAACGTGTCGCCGAACGGATCAACGCCGTTTTGACCCCGGAAACCCGCCGCGCGATTCTCGAACTGAAATATGCGACGCCGGAAACGGAAAAGATTATGGGAATTGAATATTACCACGCGGTCATCGGCGGCGGCGTGCGCACCTGGGACGAATTCACCGCATGGCGCGCCGCGCACCCGGTAACCGGCATTGTCGAATGGTGTCCATGATGAAAAACAAGAAAACATTGTTTGAAATGTTGCGCCGTCCTGAACTTTATGAACCAAGTTCCCATCCGTTCTGGGCCGATGATTATATCTCCCGATCCATGCTTCAGGCGCACTTGAATCCCGATTCCGACGGAGCCAGCCGGACGCATGATTTTATCGACCGTTCGGCGCAATGGATCGGCGCGCTGGCCGCTCCCGCCGCCGGGAAGCGGTTGCTGGACTTGGGATGCGGCCCCGGGCTTTATACGGAACGTTTCCGGCAACAAGGTTTTACGGTCTTCGGGGTGGATATTTCCAGGCGTTCCATCGAATATGCCAAAGAGCGTACCGATCCGGCGATTCAATACATCTGCGGCGATTATCTGCAACTGGAATTTCCCGGAGAAATCGATTTGGCGGCGATCATCTATTGCGACTTCGGCGTGTTGCCGGCGGATGTGCGTACCGAATTGCTGCGCAAAATTTTCGCGGCATTGAAGCCCGGCGGCATTTTCGTACTCGACGTCTTTTCACGACGCCAATACGCAACGTTCAAAGAGACAAGCTCCATCACGGAAAACTCAACGGGCGGCTTCTGGTCTCCGGAAGAACATTTGCTCCTGGAACGCCGCCTGGCCTACCCGGAGGATCACACCTATTTGCATCAGGCGGCGGTATTGACGGCGGATAAACTCAAATATTACCACATCTGGGAACACGTCTTCACGCGCCGGGAATTGGAATGCGCGTTGCGCAAAGCCGGATTCCGGAAGGCCGAGTTTTACGGTGACATCGCCGGTACTCCCGCGTTGCCGCACAGCAAAACCATCTGCGCCGCCGCATGGAAACCATCATCATGAAACACGCTTATCCCGATGCCGGAGTCCCCGGCTGGTTTACCGTCGAAGAAATCGACAGTACCACCTTTGCCATCAGCGAATACAAACACTGGGAGGAAACCCATTCTTATTTGCTCGTCGGCGCCCGGGAAGCGCTTTTGATTGACACCGGCATGGGCGTTGCCGATATATCCTGCGTCGTGCGGTCATTGACCGATAAGCCGGTAACGGCGATCGCCACGCACATTCACTACGATCATGTCGGCGGGCATCGGCAGTACGAAAATAATTTTTACGTTCATCCGGCGGAATTGGACTGGATTACCGGACACTTCCCCTTGACCGACGAACAGATCGCCGGTTTTCTGGGGGAACGCCCTTGTGCATTCCCGCCGGACTTCGTCCCGGAAAACTATCGGATGTTCAGCGGTCCGCCGAGCAAACTCGTCAACGACGGCGAATGGATCGGCCCCTCCGACCGTCCGATTCAACTTTTGCATACTCCGGGACATTCGCCGGGACATCTGTGCTTTTACGATCCGGAACGTCAATATCTTTTTACCGGAGACCTGATTTATCTCGGGGAATTCTTCCTCTATTATCCAAGCACCGATCCAATCGCCTATCGGGAATCGGTTAAAAAACTGCGGAATCTATCGGTCAAAAAACTGTTCCCCGCCCATCACAACCTGGAGATTACGCCCGGAATCATCGCGGAAGTAGAAACTGCGTTCGACCAACTCGCGGCACAAAATCTATTGAAACACGGAACAGGGGTTTTCGACTTCGGCAAATTCTCGTTGCATATTTGAAGTTCAAGAATATGAATTACGGTTTCTTGTTATTTGGGTTGGCGTGAAGCTTGATCGCTTCAAGATAACGCCTGGAGTATTCGAGAAACTGCCGTTGTTCTTCGGCTGAAAAAACGGAATAGCCTTGGATATCCAGGTCGTTGGCGGCATTGCAAACCTCGGTGGCGAACTCTTTTCCCGATTGCGTCAGGCGGATGATTCTGCGGCGATGATCTTCTTTGTTTTCTTCCCGGACAATGAAAGAACGCTTCTCGAAAGAGCGAAGAATAAAGGTGATCAGCTGCGGTTGTTCATGGATTTTTTGAGCAAGGAGAGAGGGTTCCGTGCCGTCCGGTGAGTTCAGGAGATGTTCCAATACCCAATATTCATTGGGCGTCAAATTCCACTGCTTCAGGAAATTGGTATATTCGTCATCCGTAAAGCGCCAAAGATCCAGAAGTTCCTTGGAAACTTTTTTATTGTCAGCCATGTTTCACCTTCTTTTTCCC
>JAVBSA010000567.1:0-7480 GCA_031556915.1 Victivallis sp. | reverse complement strand
CAGCACGTCGATATACTGGGCGTTGACGCGGGAGAATATCCTGGTCGCCCCCTACGTCTGCTTTGCGATGTGGGACCCCGACACCGAATCGTTCCGGCGGAAAGGGATGCTTTCATCCGCCCTCAAGGAACGCGACGGCGGAATCAAAACCTGGAATCTCGCCGAAGGGGTCAATTATTGGATGAACCCCGCGTCGAAACCGTGGCGCGGCGAGTACGTCGCGCTGGCGGACACACTCTTCGGCCAATTCGGCGTCAACGCCCAGTATATCGACGTGCTGCCGACCGCCTCCAAACAGGGCTACGACCCGGTGCTCGGCACGATTCACGGCGGTAACTACTGGAGTTGCGGCAACACCGAAATGCTTCGCGACTTGCATCGGAGCATCGACCGCTTCGGGGACCGGGCGGTCATTCTCGGCGAAGGATTCAGCGACGACTCCCTGGCCGGAATCAATTGCAGCTACCTGATGGGGGCGACGGCGGAGCAGCATATGTGGCCGCTTTATTCGCTGGTCTACCACGATTACTCCACCTCCTACGGTTCCGACCTCCACCAGGCGATGCCCGCGGACCATTACCGCTGGGGAATCGGCCGGATGTTCCAGTTCGGTTCGCAGCTGAGCCTCTCTTCCTACGGCCCGGAGCCCTTCGACAAGTCGCGCCAGCCGGGCGACGCCCTGCTGAAAAATCTCGCTCACGCCTGGTACCGGGCGGGCAACAAATTCCTGAATGGCGGGCGGGGAATCGAAACCGCCCAGGTTCCCGATCCGGCGCTGGTCGGCCGCGCCCCCGTCGGAATCGTCGCGGAACCGGTTTCCGTCCGCAACTCCAACCGGAACTTCACCTGGCACGGCCCGGCGCTGCTCGGGAGCAGCTGGGAGGCTTATGACAAAACAATCGGCGTCACCATCGCCAATATCTCCGGCGTTCCCCGGAAGGGCAAGCTGGTCATCCAGCCGGAATTCCTGAAACCGGCGGGCGGGACACTGTACCGGACCTGGCCGCTGCCGGTGGAAAAGGTCGCCGAACTCTCCGGCGGCAAACCGTTTACGCTGGAACTGGAGATTCCCGCGGATCAGGGGGCCATTTTCGAACTCGCCGGGGCGGAAGTTCCGGCGACGCGGGAACTGCTCACACCCGCCGCGCTCTATGTCACCCCCTCTGCGGAATTGAAAGGGGAATTCCCGGTGACGGTTCAAAAGGGCGAAGCTTTGTACGGTTCCAAAGATGCTCTGCTCGACAACCGGTTCCGCAACGGAGGCAACGCGATGACCTTGCGTTCCGAATGGACGCGGGAGCCCTTCAAGGTTTCCACTTACGCGGCCCGCTGGAGTTGGTTCCAGGGCCGCGGAGCGAAACGCCCGCTCAACGACGTGGGCTTCCACTTGCTTGAAAAGACGCCGCTGTCGCTGACCGGCAACGGTTTCGCGAGAATCTACGCCGACCGCGGCGTAGTGGAAGCGAAGATCGAAATGGTCGAACCGGGAGTCCTCAGGGTGGAACCCGGCACCGTCTGCCTGATTCGGGAACGGGAAGGCGAGATCCGGCTGGTTCAACGCGAATTCCGGATTCCGGCGGGGAAAACTTATTTCCTTGCCGCATTTCCCGAAACGATGGTGAAGCTCGATCCGCAGTCTTTGGAAAAAAGCCTGGCCGAACTCTCCTTTGCCGCCGCCGCGAAGGCGGAAGAACTTCTGACCGGTGCAAACAATCTGCCGAATCCGCAGCGCCGGGAAGCGGAGCTTCAGAGCCGCATCGGCAATGCCGCCGCCTACCTTCTCTCCAAAGGCGGAGCGCGGGTCGCCTATTTTGCGGAGCACGACTGGCTGATTCCGATGAACGCGAAAAAAGTCCGCTTCATCAACTGGGATACCGCGGAAAAGGTGATCGCCGATTCGGTGAAAATCCTGAACCGGGATTTTGCGGATAAAGTTACAGTCGTTCCGCTCGGGAAGCAATCCTTCGAACTTCGGGTCAACGATATCGGCGCGGCCTCCAATCTGCTGCGCGTCTTTTATTCGCTGGAAGTCGAGAATCCCGCGGGACTCCGTTTCAAAATGACCAAGCTCCGTTACGAGGAGGTGGCCGAACCGATCCTGGTGAAGCTCAACGAGGCCGATGCGATCAACCGTTACAATGAAGAGACGCGCAAACTCTCCTTCCGGGTCCGCCTCCGCAACATCTCCAACGACAAGCTGACCATCCGGGTCAATGCGCAGCTGCCGGAAGGCTGGCGCCTGGCGGAATACCCGAACTTCGAAATGCCGCCCTTACAGGAAAAGATGGTGGAACTTGCGATCGAATGCGACAAAGCGTCCTCCGGCAGGGGAGAATTGACCGGCAAATTCTTCTTCAATTACACCGACGACGATTCCACCCGGCACGAAGAGAGTTTCACTCTCCAGTACCGCAGCGGCAAGTTGAAAGCGGTGAATCCGGCGGCCTCGCCGAAGCAGTGGGAGAGCAACCTCCGCCGCCGCAACACGCAACTCGCCGTGCTGGCGGAATCCGATAAAATCGAGCTTGAAGTAAAGCCCGGCGTTTACACTCACCTGCCCGATAAGCTGACCTACACGTTGCTCGACTCCGGGCTGAGTACCGTCGGCGGCGGCGAATTGGAATTCAAGGAAAAGAAATTCTACCGCCTGGATATTCCGGTTCCGGCCAAGGGTGTCTATTTCCTGAAATTCCACACAGCGTTCGCCCATTACAGGCTCCTCAATATCCGGCACTACGGCTATCTGGCCGAGTTTCACGACCGGTATCATTTCAACGGAGGAACCGTGACACTCTACTTCTACGTCAAGCCGGGCGCCGAGTCCTTTGAATTTGCCGGACTGGACGGCAACGAAGGCCAGGGCACCTCCGAGCCGGGCGGAATCACCATCGTCGATCCGACCGGCAAAGTGCATCACGACCGGTTCGGCGCCTACAGCAAAGACGTCTGGTATCCGGTCAAAGTACCGAAGGGGTGCGACGGAAAAGCCTGGAAGGTCATCGTGCGGGCCGTCGACGACTTCGACCTGATGTTCCGCGGCGAAGGAGTCTCCCCCTACGTCGCCGCCGATCCGGAATCGTTGATCACCGACCTGTAACGAAAGGGATTCAGAAACCATGGCGCTGCACTGGCTTGACCTTGCCATTATTTTCGTCATCGTATTCGGCATGATCGCGGTTGCCCGCTATTCCGCCGGGTATATGAAAAGCGTTGCCGATTTTCTGGCGGCAAACCGGATGGCGCCCAAATATCTGCTGACCGTCGCGACCGGCGGAACCGGTTCCGTCGGCATGATCGCGGCCTGGCAGATGCTGAACAACGCCGGACTCTCCACGGATTGGTGGGGAACGCTGGCAGCCCCGGTCGGACTGTTCCTGGCCCTGACCGGGTTCATCATCTTCCGCTTCCGCGAAACCCGCGCGCTGACTCTGGCGCAGTTCTTCGAAATGCGCTACTCCAGACGGTTCCGCTTTTTCGCCGGAACCCTTTCGTGGGTCGCCGGAATCTTGAATTACGGGGTGTTCCCGGCGGTGACGGCGCGGGCCATCATGGCGCTGACCGGAATTCCGGAATCGTTCGCCGTTTACGGCGTCGAATTGTCCACCTTCCCATGCATCATGGCGGGTTACCTCGCGGCAGCGGTCTATATCGCCTGCGTCGGCGGCCAGATCAGCATCATGCTGTCGGATTTCTATCAGGAGGCGCTGTGCAAGATCGGGCTCATCATCGTCACCCTTTACCTCTTTTTCCATTTCGGCTGGGACAACATTTCCGCCGGCTTGCTGGATGCTCCGGCGGGAAAAAGCATGGTCAATCCCTTCGACGGCGGCCAGATCGAGGGGTTCAACATCTGGTACTTCCTGATCGGGGTGTACGGCATGATCTTCAATGCCCGCTCCTGGCAGGGGGGCTCCGGCTACAACGCCGCGGCCAGGACTCCCCACGACGCCCAGTTCGCCGGAATCCTCGCCAACTGGCGAAACCTGGCGACGATGCTGCTGACGCTCCTTCCGCCGCTGGTCGCCTATGCAGTCATGCACAATGCGATGTATGCGGATATCGCGCAGCAGATCCAGGCGGGATTGGACCAGATCGCCGATCCGCAGGTACGCAGCCAGTCGGTTACTCCGCTGATGCTGCGCCATGTCCTGCCGGTGGGAATGCTCGGTTTCTTCGTCGCCCTGATCGTCAGCGGCTGCATCAGCATCGACGACAGCTACACCCATTCGTGGGGAACGATCTTCGTTCAGGACGTCGTCATGCCGCTCCGCAAAAAGCCGTTCGAGCCGAAAAGGCACATGCTCTATTTCCGCCTTTCGATCATCGGGGTGGCGGTTTTCGCGTTTCTGTTCAGTTGGTTTTTCCCGTTCAAAGACCATATCCTCATGTTCTTTGCCCTGAGCGGCGCCATCTATCTCGGCGGAGCCGGAATCACAATCATCGGCGGCTTGTACACGCGCTGGGGGACAACCGCGGCGGCGTATGCGGCGATGATTGCCGGTACAGTGCTGGGATTCGGCGGAATGCTTCTGGAGCAAACGTGGCCTGCCGGACTCTGCCCGCTGCTGCTGAAGGCGTTCCCCAGCTGGGAATTTCTATTGAACCATCAACAGAAATTCCCGGTCAACGGTCAGATCACCTACTTTGTCGCAATGATAACGGCGACCTTTCTCTACGTCGTCATCTCGTTTGCCGGGAGACAGCCGCGATTTGACTTGAACCGGATGCTGCATCGCGACGAAGCAAACGCCGCCAAAGTGGTTGCCAAACCGACGTTGGCGACGAGACTCGGCCTGACGCCGGAATTTTCGAAATTCGAACGTTTCGTCTTCTGGGCGACCTTGGCCTGGAGTCTCGGTTGGTGGGGCATTTTCGTTGTGGGAACGATTCTCAACCTCAGCTTTTTCAAGATGAGCGACCAGGCGTGGTGTTGGTATTGGTGGTTCAAAATCTACCTGAGTTTGTTGATTGGAGTCATCACGTCAGCCTGGATTCTCTGCGGGGGCTTGCGTGACGCGGTGAAAATTTTCAAAGAACTGAACAGGGAAAAGGTGGATGTTTCCGACGACGGCTTCGTCGAAAAATAGCGTCGAAAATGTATGAAGTGACGCCCTGATCGACCAACAAAAAAAGAAAAACCGCGAAGCGGCACAAAAGCCCCACCATCGTGGGGTCGTGATCCAACGGCGAAAGCGTTGGTCGCTCCCCTAAAGCCGCCCGTGGGCGGCAGGGAGCGAAACGGTAGCCGCGCAGCGGCGTATTGGAACATCCGATCAGCAAAAGCGCTGTCTTGCAAAATGAGCGCAGCGAGTTTTGCAAGACGGTGGCGCGTTGCTGCATCCGGAAACCTCTTCATATTAAAAACCGTGGGAGCCTGACAGGGGTCGGGGTCTGTTCGACCTGACGGTCGAAGCAGACCGCGCACGCTCTGGTGGCGGAAAATTTTGCAAATTTTCCTTTTTTAGCGTCACCGGCGCGCGATAAAACTTGAGGCGCTGCCTCAAACTCCGCCAGCGGTTTCGCCGCTGGACCACGACCAGCCGATGGGCTGGACCGGCGGCTTCGCCGCCCCACTACCAGCCTCCCTCCCTTTTTTCACAGAATAAAGCCGTTGCGACTTGGAAAAATCCTTGCGTCGGAGTATATTTATCCGATTTCATTTACATACACAACAAGGTTCAATATCATGCGCATGAGCAAACTCGTGGGCCGCCGGATCAAGGAAGACCCCAAAGACGCCAAGACCGTCAGCCATAAATTCATCATCCGCGGAGGATACGCGCGCCCCGTCTCCGCCGGAATCTATTCCCTCCTCCCCATCGGCAAACGGATCGTGGAAAAAATCGAGGCCGTCATCCGCGAAGAAATGAACCGCGTCGACGGCCAGGAAATCCTCATGCCAGTCGTCCTCCCCGCCGAACTCTGGCAGGAATCGGGCCGCTACGAATCCGTCGGCTCCGAGCTCCTGCGCTTCAAAGACCGCAACGACAAAGCCATGTTGCTCGCCATGACCCACGAGGAAGGCGTCGTACACCTTGCACGCACCGAACTCAACAGCTATAAACAGCTCCCCGTCATGCTCTACCAGATCCAGACCAAGTACCGCGACGAAGCACGCCCCCGCGCCGGACTCATCCGCGTACGCGAATTCACCATGAAAGACGCCTACAGCTTCCATACCGACCAGGCCGATCTCGAAGCATATTACATCCGCTGTCACGAAGCATACGAACGCATCTTCCGCCGGATCGGCATGACCAACGTCCTCTCCATCGAAGCAAACTCCGGCATGATGGGCGGCAAAGTCTCCCACGAATTCATGGCCATCTGCGACTGCGGCGAAGATACCGTCATCACCAATGCCGACAACTCCTATCGCGCCAACCGCGAAATCGCCGTCGCCGCCTGGAAGTTCGACAAAGGCGAAGCGCTCCCCCTTGAAAAAGTCCATACTCCGGGCCGGAAAACCATTGAAGAAGTGGCGGCTTTCCTCGGCGTCGACGCTTCCCAAACCGGCAAAGCCGTCTTCTATCAGGACGCCCGGACCGGCGAATTGGTTTTCGTCCTCATCCGCGGGGACTTCGAAGTCAACGA
Organism: Victivallis sp.; assembly: GCA_031556915.1. Classification (GTDB taxonomy): domain Bacteria; phylum Verrucomicrobiota; class Lentisphaeria; order Victivallales; family Victivallaceae; genus Victivallis. The sequence goes on along the minus strand of JAVBSA010000567.1, from coordinate 886 downwards.
GACCAAACTCGGCAACTTTGTGAAAATCGCGGAACTCAAATTCGCCGACGACGCCTCCATCGCCGCTGCGGGCGCAGTGGCCGGGTATGCCAGCCCCATCGGGATCGACGGTAAAAAAGTCCGCATCATCGTCGACCGTTCCGCGGCGGAGTCGGGCAATCTCGTCGTCGGCGCCAACGAAGGTGACTTTCACTATAAAAACTTCAATTTCGACCGCGATATGGCCGGGTGCGACTGTCTGGTGACCGACATCGCCGCCGTCCGCGAAGGCGATCCCTGTCCGCTGACCGGTGAACCGCTGATCTTCTCGCGCGGCATCGAAGTCGGCAACATTTTCCAGCTCGGCACCAAGTATACCGAAAGCATGGCCTGCGACTATCTCGACCGCGACGGCAAATCGCACCCGATGGTGATGGGCTGCTACGGAATCGGCGTCGGCCGCGCCATGGCCTCGGTCATCGAACAATCCCATGACGAATGGGGCCCCATATGGCCGTTGCCGATTGCTCCCTATCACGTGCATCTCTGCGCGCTGAACCCCGACAAAGAGGGCGTGGGCGAGGCGTGCGAACAAATTTACGGCGCATTGAACCATGCCGGGGTGGAAGTGTTGTATGACGACCGCGGTGAAAAGGCGGGGTTCATGTTCAGCGATGCGGACTTGATCGGGATTCCGTTCCGTGTGATCGTGTCGCCGAAGACGCTGGCGGAGAATGAGGTCGAGTTCAAGGTGAGGGGCGAGAAGGAGAGCGTGAGGGTGAAGCTCGATGCGCTGAGTACGTTCCTCAAAGAAAAGCTCGATACCGAGTTTAATAAATATATTTAACAATTGTGGAGTAAGGCCGCGCAGCGGCCCGTCCAGCCCATCGGCTGGTGCGGTTTCCAA
>JAVBSA010000343.1:0-8684 GCA_031556915.1 Victivallis sp. | reverse complement strand
GCCTTTTCGGGCGAAGCCCGAAAAGGCGTCGGCCCCGGCACCTTGCCGGTCGGAGGTTCCAAGGAGGCGAAGCGCTCCTTGGCGGAGTTTGAGGCGGAGCCTCAAGTCCAGGCGCGTTTATTTTGGCTAGCGCTTATGGGCCGAAAGGCCCTGGACCCGGTCGGCTTCGCCTCCCCACTCATCTGCTGAACGGTCCGGCCGGAAGACCGTTCGCTCCGCACAAATTGGAGTCCGCCGTCTGGAAATAACCGAAACGCACAGAACGCGGCTGCGGCACCTTCACCGAAGAAAGAATCACCTCCGCACCATCGATCACCGCCTCCGCGCCCTGAAAATTCCTGTCCGGCCCCGCAATCTCGAAATGAGTCGGCGCTTTGCCGTCCCGCGTACGCAATTGCGCCGTATTGCGGAATTTCACAATCAACCTGTTGCCGTCGATCCGGTGACTCGCGTAAAACGGAAACTCCGCGTCGGGCTCTTTGCCGTATTCATGCTGCAACGCCAGCTCCGCCAGGCGGATTCCAACCTCCCGTTTGTTCTTCGGGTGAATATTGCGAAGCTCCCCGAGATCGGTCAGCACAGCCATGTGGGCATACGGATCTTCATCGGCAAAAGCCTGCTGCGCCTCCCACAGTTCCGGCAGCTCGAACCCGGTTCCTTTGTAAATGTAGGGAGCAAGCTGGGCAAAGTAAACCGGAAGCTCCGGCGCATTGAATTCATGCCGCCAGGAGCTCATCAGCGCCGCCATTTTTTCCTTATAAAGCCCCCCTTCCGTGTAGTTGGATTCCCCCTGATACCAGAGCACGCCGCGAAAAGAGATGCTCCGGAGCGGCGCGATCATCGCATTGTAAAGCAGCGTGGGCTTCTGGTGATACCCGACCCCTTTGAGCACATAAGGACGCAGTTCCTCCGGATAATCGGGCGGCGGAACGGAAGTCTTCCCGGCGGTCAGCCGCCAGGAATCCAGTTCGGCAAGGTATTGTTGCGTCAGCTCGCGATTGACCGGGTGACCCGCGATTTTACCTGCCGCGAAGCGATACTCGGCCTGAAGCGCCGGACTCTTTTCGAAACCGTAAAGCGAAATCCACGGCTCGATCCGGGAACCGCCCCAGTTGACGCTGATGACGCCGACCGGAATCCCCAGCTCGCGGTTCAGCCGCTGTGCGAAAAAGCAAGCCGCGGCGGAGAAGTTGCGCGCCGCCTCCGGCGTGCAGACGCTCCAGCTCGGAGCGCGCGGAAAATCCCGCAGCGGTTCGACGCCCGCCCAATACACGTGCCCCTGAAAGAGGCGGATATCCGGGTGGTTCATCGCGGCGATCTCCCGTTCGGCGCTGTTCACCTCATACATCCTGACTTCCATATTCGACTGGCCGGAGCAGACCCACACTTCGCCGGACATCACGTTGCGGAAAGTACGGTCGTTGATCTTCATTTCATAAGGCCCGCCGGGAACCATGGCCGGGAGCTCGACCTCCCAGAATCCCTCCCGGTCCGCCCGGGCGGCAGCCTTGTTCCCGGCCAGTTCCGCGCGGACCTCCGCCCCCGGAGCGGCCGTGCCGGAAACCCGCACCGGCCTGCCGTGCTGAAGCACCATGTTGTCGCCGAAGATCCGGAAGACCCGGAACTCCTGCGCTCCGGCGGCGAGGCAGAAGAGGAGAACGGCCAATGCGATCCTGTGTTTCATCAATTTCACCAGCGGTAATAACGGTAAGGATGATCTGCGGGAACCGGAGAATCCAGGTAGAAATCCGGCTTTTCGTCGGGGGAGAAACCGGGCACGTCGGCAAGTCCGCCGGTCTGGCGAAGGTCGTTGCCCCGGATGACCAGCACATTCCTGCCCGCCCGGAAGTGTTCCGGCGAAACCCGGTAGGAGCGCGGTTCGCGCCAGTAACTGTCGGGATGGGTCTTCGAAGTGATTTCACCCAGAAAAACGTCGTTGAGATAAATCCACGATTCATCGTCCACGGCTCCGAGGTGAAGAACCCCCTTCATCCGCTTCACCTCCCCGGGAGCAAGGTTGAATTCCAACCGGTAGAAATAATAACCGTTGTACCTGGCCAGCTTCGGGAACTGATGCTGAAAGTGGCGTTCCGTTTGAACCGGCAGCCACTCCGCAGATCGCATGACGCCGGATGAAAGATGCCATTTCTTCCCGATTCCGCTGTTGTCCGGATCGGCGCGGAAGCGCCAGGCGCCGGCGGGCAATTGGGGCGCGGCGTTCGCGATCCCCCGCGTCAGCAGTTCCGCAAAACCGGATTCCGGCGACGCGCCGAGGTTGCAGAGCAGCCGCGCCGCCGTAAAAGCGGAACGCCGGAACACCGCACGATTGTAGAATTCATTCGCGTCGAATTTCCAGGGCGGGAGCTGGTAAACGGTCAAGCTCCCCTTGCCGTGCCGGAAGAGGCCGAGCGGGGAACCGGAACCGAAGGCGTCGAACTCCTGTCCGTCGCGCCAGGCGAGGTCGGCGGCCGAAAGCCCGGCGAATTCCGGCGTTTCATGCAGCTGTTCCGGATAGGAAGTATACCAGGAGCCCCGGGTTGTTTCGATTCCGGGCAGGATCCGTTTCAACTCTTCGCCGGAGAGGCCGAGCGCGAGCACGTTGAGCCCCTGTTCCATCTCTCCGGCAAGTCCCGGCGGAATTTCCGCCCCGGCGCTCAGCACCAGCAAAGCGCCTTCCGCGTTTTCGCGGATTTTGAGTCTCCGTAAAAACTCCCGCGCATCTTTGCCGGAAGCGCGAACCTGGCGGGTGGGAACCGGCAGCGACCGGTCGAGGAATTCAAGGGCTTTGCCGAGCACTTGCTGCGCCTCCGGATCCGCCGCGGTCCGGCCGGAGAGGTCGAACTGACAGAGAAGAATCTGCCTATCCCCTTCCCTGAAATACAGTAACGGTGAATATTGAAGCGCAAACCCGCACTGGTAAAGCGGCATCCAATCGCCGACCGGCGGTTTCTCCGGCAGCACGCTCGCTACCGTTCCCCGGTTGCCCGCGCGCCATACCCGGGTTCCGGTAAAGCCCGCCCATTTGAATTTCGGCTCGTCGGCCGGGAGCAGATTGCGGTAATAAGGGGGCAGAAAACTGCTTTCGCCGCGCCAGTCGCGAAGGATGTTCCCCTGCCCTGCCGGGAACACTTCACGCACGGCATATTCCACGGCACGCAGTCCCAGCCGTTCCAATGTGGCGGCGGGTTGTTCCAGGATCAACAGCTTTGCTTTTGCGGAGGAGAGATCGAAAGGGAGCTTGTCGAGCGCGTTGCGCCCGATGACGAGCAACCCGATTCCCTGCAATTCCCGCTCCGTCCGGACGGGGCGGAAGGGGATCTGCAACTGCGGGAGCAGCGGCGCGGCGCTCCCTTCCGGGTCGAAAAGGCCGATGACGGCTTTGACTTCCGGGCGGTATGCCGGAACGACTGTGATTTCAAAACGGTCCTTGCCGCCGAAGGAAAATTCCGCCTCCAACGTCAGCTTCCCGATACTCTCCGGGATCACGAATTCGACCGGAACGACCGCCCTTTCCCCGGGGGCGATCGCCACGCACCCCTCTTTCGCCAGTTGAAGTTCGGGGACTTGCCAGCTCCATGTCACACTGCTCTCGCGCCGGGTGTCGTTCAGCATAACCAGCGATTTGGAAACGGTTTCGCCGGGGCGGAACGAATGGGAACGTTCGGTGAAATCATCCGCCTTGCCCCCGATCCAGCCGAGTTCCTCGCGGAAGCTCTCCTGTAAGGCGCGGCCGGTCAATGAGAGTTCAAAGGTCTCCGGCGAACCGGCCAGCGCCCCGCCCCGGGCAAGCATGACTTCGTCCACGATTCCGGGCCGCTTCACCATGGCGCCGGTCATCTGCCGGGGGCGGTTTTTTCCCGGTTCCGGCGGATTCCAGAACGACCCCTGATCCCAGGGCAGGATGCCGGAGACGCCCCTGGCGCGCATATTGCGGATATGGTCGCGCAGCAAAACGGCGCGAACCTGGTTTACATCGTCGAGGAAAGCGACCGTCGTGTTGCCGCCCAAAGCATTGAAGTTGACCACTTTGCCCCCTTTGAGGGCCAGTTCCTGTTCTTTCAGGAAGGCGAGCTTCTTTTCATCGGGCCGGCAGGCGCTTTCGCCGAGAATCATGCTGTTGTATTCGTCGATCCAGGCACACTGAACCGCCTTGCAGCTCCAGATGAATTCCGGCCCGCGGTAACTCGACCAGGAGGCGACGTGCGGCAGCCCCCATTCCACGAAAAAGAGCGGCATGTCGCCCAGCTTTTCCCAGGTTTCGAGATAGTCGGAACGCTCCTGGTTCGGAATCCAGTTGAGGTAGCAGTTGACGGTGTAGACATCCCCCAGCTTCGCGCCCGAATGGTGGTAGACCAACCGGGAAGGATCGAGTTCCCGCACCATGGCTTCGGCGATCTTTCCCTGGTTGCGGGGAAAGCTGTCGGGAACGCGGCGCAACTCCTCGGGAGCCGGTGCGTTGCGTTGCCCGATCAGCAGCGGATTCTGGTCGCCACGGTAGCCCATGGCGTTGTGGTTCATCGCGTACATCACCACGCCGGGAATATTCTGGAATTTCCGGATGATATAATTGCTCAATTTGCGGTATTCCGCCGCGACGGCGGGCTCGTGGAGCTTCTGAGCGAAGGAACTGAAATGCGGCAGTGTGACAGAGCTGAGCATCCCCCGTTTCGAGGAGACGCGGTGCAGAGAGCCGTAGTAGGAGAACCGCCCCGGATTATAATTGTAGTTGCCGCAGATCATGAAGTTATATCCCAGCTCCCGCGCGGCCGTGCAAGCCGATTCGACCCGCTCATCGGTGGCGAGAAAGTGACGGCCGAGGTAGAAGGAGGTGAAGGCGCGCAAATGGATCTTCCTGCCGTTGAGGTAGAAATCCCGCCCGGAAGTGTGGAATTCGCGAAATCCGAATTCCTCCGGCAAACAAACATCCAGGATTTTTCCGGAGGCATCGAGCAGCGTCACTTCCGCCGTATAGAGATTCTCCGGCGTATCCGTGTCCCACAGCTTCGGGTTCTCCCAGAGCCCGCCAAACGAAATACGGAACTCCGGGGAACCGTCGGCGGTAAAAAGGGGCGAAGCAAAGGAGACGACGCTCTTCCGCCCCTCCTTCACTTCGGCCCGCAATCGGTATTTTCCCGCCGGGAGCGCGGCGAATCCGGTGTCGAAGGCGATGTTCTTCTGCCGGAATGAGGTGACGACATGCACATCGCCGATCGCCTGCTCCATCGGTCGCGAAACGAGGTAAAGATCGCCGAGAATCCCCATATTATCCGGCTTGGAGTTGGCCGGGATGATCCGGCCCGGGGCCATGTAGACCCCCTCTTCCGAGCCCGCCGGGGCGGTGACGAGAAAGGCGATTTCATGCTGTTTCCCCGGAATCACCCTTGCGGTCAGGTCGAATTCGCCGCCGGGGTAAAAGATTTCTCCCGCTGCTTTGCCGTCCACGAAGATTTTCGCCCCGGTCTGGACGAGGTCGGTGTCGAGCAGAATCCGCCTGCCGTTCCAATCCAGCGGAATCACCACGTTCCGGCGGTACCAGGCGCGGTCTTTGAGCGCCTTTTTCTGCTGCTGTGTCATATGGAGCTGCTGCGAACCGATGGAGGTGGTCCAGGAGCCGGGAATGAGAAAGTATCCCCAATTTCCGGCCGGGGGCGACGCTTCGCCTCCCGCCGGCTGGAACTCCCAGTAACCGTTGAGGCAGATTGTTTCACGGGTGCCCGAGCTCCGGCGCCAGGCGTCGGCGAGGCCGGTCAATTCACCCTGCGGAGGCAGCGCCGAAACGGCGGCGCCGGCGAAAAGAAGCAGAACCGGCAAAAAATTTCTCATAAATATCTCGTCTGGTCGACATAGGCCCGAAGCCCGGAGTAGAAGATGGTTTTCAGTTCCTTATAATCGGTCCCCGCAACATGCCCGTCGATGAAGCCGCAGTTGATCCGGGTTCCGCCATGGCCGAGCCAGAGGCCGCCGAAGCTGCCCGATCCGGACGCCATCCAGTGAATCAGGCAATTGTTGTACAGTTTGTCCGTCACGCTCGCGTCGATGCTGTCCGCCAGGAAAACGTACCGGGACGGATTCCGGACTTTGCCCGGCGACTGGATGACGATCCCGCCGCCCCGGTCGACCCGGCTCGGCTCCACAACGGCCGTCCCATCGAAATACCCCTGATAGTTGACGCCGTAGGAGTATTTGATGTTGTCCGAACGTTCGGCCTTCGGGCAGGACCACATCCGGCTCGCTTTTTCATTCTGCTCGAACAATCCGGACTGATTGAGGTAGTACATGGTGGAGGGCGAAAGGATGACGACTCCGTCGAACATATCTCCGTAGATCAGGACCGCGGTCATGACGCTTTTCATATTGTTGACGCAGGTGGTGCTCTTGGCCTTCTCCCGCGCCTGGTTGAGGGCCGGCAGCAGCATGGAGGCAAGAATGGCGATGATCGCGATCACGACCAACAACTCTATAAGGGTGAAAGACTTCCGTTTCATTTGCGTTCCTCCTGATTATACCAGTTCGATGTTGAAAGCAAGGGCGATATGGGCAGCGTGGAGCAGCTGTACGGGGCCCGCTCCCCCGCAACGGGAGAAATCCACTTTGCCGAGAAGCGCGGCGATGCGGCTCAATTCTTCCCGGTCCGGTGTTTCACCGCCGCAGAAGAGGGCGAAACAATCGTTGCCGAAGGCGCGCAGGAAAGAGTTGGGCTCCTTGAATTCCGGCGGGAAACAGGGATTGAGGTAGCTCACTCCGCCGAAGGTCGATTCGTGCCCGTGGAGCGACAGCGTCTCTGGGGTGATCACCATCGGGAGAAGGCGCCAGTTGACATTCAAGGTCTCCCAATCCCCCCGGTAAGCCTCTGCCCGGGCGAGCACCCGCCGGATATCCCGCCGGGTCAGGGAGACGCCGCGCCGCATCGCCTCGGAAATGCCTCCGCCGAGTTCCGGGCAAAGATCGGTCTCCTGGAAGAACCGGAGCGACAGCAGCATCTGGGAGAGCGAGAAATCCCACCAATGCGCCTCGGGATCCATCTTCAGGGTCGCTTCGAGACCGGAGAAGGCGCACTCCGCCATCCATTTCCGGTATTTCGCGTCGCCGGTTCCGAGGTAGGCCGCGCCGTAAAACATCGGCAGCCGCATCATTTCGTGCGGCGCACAATGCCACAGCCGGGAAACCACCGCGGGGCCGCCGTCGAGCCTGCCGAGACAGTGTCCGTGTTCCGGGGTGTTCCGTTCATGGCAGAACTCCGCCACGGAACGGAGGATGAAGCGCGCCTTCTCCTTCGCCGTTTCCGGCGCGTCGGGGTACCCCTGCAGGAAGCGCCAGACGCCGTAAACAGCCAGTGTGACCTGATCCCGCGAACTGTTGAAGTAACAACTGCGGCCGTCGTAAGGGGAAATCCCCCGGACGATGAACCCCGGTCTGCCGTGAACAGTTGTGCAATGATAAACGCCGTCCAGCACCCGAAGGGCGAATTCGAGGTTCTCTTCGCCGAAGAGTTCGCGCCGCAGCTTCAGGATTTCCAGAACGCTGCCCGCGTTGAGCATACAATCCTCCATGCCGGTTCCCCAGCCGCAGGGGTTGGGGAATTGCCGGGCGATTTCGGCGGGCGTCGGCAGGTGGCCGAACCGCAGCGCGGAATTCCGGTCGGTGATGTAATCATAAAAGAGATTGGTCTCCGGCGAAAAAAGTTGTTCGCGGATATACCGCCATATGGCCGTCATTGCGCCGGTTTCCGTTGCCGCGGTCAGAATCATGCTTCCAATTTCCTGTTTTTGTGTTTCTTTTTATATTATGTCAAAAAATCACTTGAAAAACAATAGGACAAAAACTATTTATATTACGAGAAACACAGAAAACATTTGGAAAATCACAATCGAGTGAAAATTCTGGAAAACAACAGCGTCTTCAACGACGGCGAATTGCCGCTCGATTATAAGTTCGACGGCGGCGAGTTTTATTACCGGAAGAGCAGCCGTTACTCCCGCAAGCGGCCGTTCTTCCTGGAGCCGCCGGTGCGTGAAATGATTTTCTCGACCGGAATCTATGAGGGCGGCCTGCTGCCGGGGGCGCATTATCTTCGCCGGAACGCCCCCTTCCTCTCGGTGGAGTACATTCAGGAGGGGAATCTTTATGTCCGGCTGGATGGGCGCATGTACGAGCTCTCAGCGGGAGACGTCTATCTGATGCAGCCTTTCCGGGTCGCCGAATTTTCCACCGGTAAAAGATTTCACTGCAGCAAAGCGGCGATTTCCCTTCACGGCAGTCTGCTGCCGGAAATCCTGAAGCAAAGCGGGCTCGACCGCATGGATACGCCGGAAAACCTGGATCGGAACCAGTTCGAAGAGCTGCTTGGGCGTTTTGGCGAACTGGTCGATCAGCATGGCCGTGATATTGAACGCCGGAACGGTCTGCTTTGCTATGAGCTTCTGCAATTTCTGAGGTCGCCCGCTCCGGTGCGGAAGCTGCCGAACCGGCTCGCTGAAATTCTGGAGTACATGGAACGGAACCTGACGCGGGAGCTTTCGTTGGGCGAGCTCGCCGCGCGTTACGGGTGTTCGCGCAATCAGGTCATCAATCTGTTCCGCGACTATCTCCATGAGACGCCGCACCAGTATTTGATCAGTTTGCGGATGCAGAAAGCGCGGGAGCTTCTGCTTTCCCGCGAACAGCTTTCCATCAAAGAGATCACG
>JAVBSA010000688.1:0-6576 GCA_031556915.1 Victivallis sp. | reverse complement strand
GATCAGGATGGATTCGTGCCGCCCAGCAAGAACTCCACCGATTGGACGTTCAATAAAATCTTGTATTATGCCGGTTATATCCAGAATATGAGCATTGCCCGCTGCCCCGGCTCCCGCGGCCGTGAGGTTTACGGCGCCGGCAGCAATCAGATCAATGGCCGCGATTACGGTTGTACGCTTGAACCGAACAGTTTCGTCCTGCCGTTCTGGAATGCCGGCTCTTGGAATGTGAATACCACCAAGACCATCCTGCCGGTGGCAAAGAAACTTTCCCAGTTCAGAACCCCCTCGCAGACGTTCGCCCTTGCGGAAAGCATCCGGCTGGGTTGGAGCGGCAGCGAGGAAAAGGTCGGCAACTGGACGACCATCGTTGAGATTCATGAAACCTCCCGCCTGATGAACCGCACCTATTTCACCCATGATACCGGCGACAGTATTCTGTATATCGGCGGGAACGCGTCTTTTCTCAACCTCGCCAACAATCCGGCGGCCCTGATTAAATCCAAGGAGTTCTGGGGCACCAAAGAAGGTCTGTAAAACAGAAAGAACGTTCCGATGAAAAAGATTTTATTGGTCTCTATGACCGCATTGTGTTTTGTTTCCGGGCTGTTCGCCGGGAACAGCCCCTATGATTCGCAGTACGGCATTTGCGCCCATGTGAGCCGGGGCGAGCGTGCCGTTGCCCCGCAGGAGTTCGACTTGATGAACCAGGCCGGAATCCGTATGGTGCGCACCGATTTCGACTGGAAGAACATGGCCCCGAAACAGGGCGAATGGAACGTCGGGCATCTCGATTCCCTGATCGCGCTCGCCCGGGAAAAGAACGTCGGCATCCTGCCGATCCTAGACTACGACGTCCCCTGGGCGCGGCCCGCCTGGAAAAATCTCGACCGGTGGACCGAATACGTACGGCGCACGGTCGCCCATTACGGCAAAGACCTCCCCGTATGGGAGGTATGGAACGAACAGAATCATGAATTCCCCTGGGGCGACAAAGCCGACGGCGTCAGTTACGCCGTGCTCCTCAAGGCAACCTATGAAACGGTGAAATCGGTCAACCCCGACCTCAAGGTGATTTACGGCGGAACCGCCGGGATTCCGTTCGAATTCATTGAAAATTCCCTCAAAAACGGGGCGGGCAAAGCGTTCGATGCGATGAACATTCACCCTTACCGCCTTCTGGAAATCCCCGAGCCCACGCTTGCTTACGACCTGCAGAAACTTCAGAGACTGTTGGCGCAATACAACGCCCCGCGCGAAGTATGGGTGACCGAACTCGGCTGGACCACCAACCGCACCCGCGACTTTTACCGGAACACGCTCGGCGCCATGCTGAAGGCTTCGCTGAAACAGGGAACTCCGTTGAAAATCGCCTATGTCAATGATGTGCATTACCCCTTTACGACGGCGAGTTATTCGTTCGACCTCAAAAATATTTTTCCCGACGCGAAGGCGACCCGCGCCGTCGCGCTGGCGGAGTTGGCGAAGCTTGATCCGGCGGAGTGGCCGGTTCTGATTCCGACCGTGGACGAATCGTTCCCGATGGCCTATTTCGACGCGTTGGAGAGTTTTGTCAAAAAGGGCGGCGTCCTGATCCTGCCCAACGGCGTCCCCCTGTATTACGATTTGAGGAAGAAGGCCGACGGTTCTCTTGAAAAGGTGATGGTGGACGATCGTTACCGAAAGTGTCTCCACCTCGGCTGGACCGCGTGGTGGAAAGACAAAACCGTGCCGAATTTCACCGGAAAAGCCGAAATCGCCCCCGAATTCCGGGAACAGTTGAAGCCCGAAGAGAATCATGCCGAAATCTATATGACCGCCGCCGGGCTCAAAGAGGGCGACTCCATGCAGACCGTGATCTCCGGCGTGACCGGGGAATACAAGGGCGCGACCGCCGCCATCTACCATCTCGACAGCGATTTGAAAGGCAAAGTGCTGGTGGTTTCCTACAAGGGGCTGATCGGGTGCACCAGTGAAGAGGGACAGGCGGAACTTTTGCCGCGCGGGGCTTTGATCTGCCTGGCCAACGGGGTGGTCAAATTCTTCTGGTATGAGCTTCAGGCGACGGAGGCGGTGGCGCATGACCGGGAGTCCCATTTCGGAATCGTCCACAAGGATCTCACTCCAAAGCCCGCGTTTGCCGCTTATCGAACGTTGATCCGCATGCGTCCCGACGGCTCGACCGTTCCTGCGATCGATATTTCCCGCGACGACGTGTATACCGCCAATTGGAAGCGGCCCGACGGAAAATCCGTCACGGCGGTCTGGTCGCCGCGCGCCGATTTCACCGGCAAGCTCGTCTTGAAGGGGAAGCTCGAGGAGACTTTCAGCCATCTCGGCGAGAAGGTTGCCGTCATCCCGGAACGTTTCCGGGCAAACGGCAAAATCGTGTATCTGATCGGACCGGAAAAAGTCTCGGTGCAAAAATAACGAAAGAGGAGTACATATGAAAAAATCCTGGATCGGCCTGGCTTTCGCCGCCGCTTTGTCGCTTGCCGCCGCCGAGGCGGTGATCGGCGACCCCTATGGGGCTTGTGCCCACGTCAGCCGCGGCGAGTGGAAATATGCGCCGCAAACGTTCGACAAGATGAAAGAGGCCGGAATCAACTGGGTCCGCACCGATTTCGACTGGAAAAACTCGGAAGTCAAACAGGGGGAATGGAATTTCACCCAGTTCGATCGCCTGATGAAACTCGCCGCCGAAGAAAAAATCAACGTCCTGCCGATTCTCGATTATGACGTTCCATGGGCCTCGCCCGCCTGGAAACATCTCGATCTCTGGAGCGCTTACGTGCAGAAAATGGTCGCGCGCTATCCGCAGCAGACGGTCTGGGAGGTGTGGAACGAACAGAACTCAAAATCGTTCTGGCGCGACGACCCGAGCGGCGCAAATTACGCGACGCTCCTCAAACGCTCCTATCAGGACATCAAGAAGCTCAATCCGAAAGCGACCGTGCTTTACGGCGGAACCGCCGGCGTTCCCCTGGCCTTCATTGAGGATTCGCTGAAAGCGGGCGCGGGAGAATATTTCGACGCGATGAACATTCACCCCTATCATTGGCGCGGAGTGCCCGAGGAAATGTTCAGCGACTTTGCCGGGTTGCACCAGGTGATGGAGAAATACAACGCCGGCCATAAACCCATCTGGATCACCGAAGTGGGCTGGGCCACCGCCAAGCCGCCGCGTTTCTATGTGGATGTTCTTCCCGCCGCCCTGCAGCGGGCCGGAATCGATCCTGCCGGATGCACGGTCGCCGTGGTCAACGATCCCGAACTGGGATTCTTCGAGTCGCCCAATTTCCTCGCGGACTTCAACCTCGGCATGTTCGGCAAGGTGGAACGCATTCCCTTGGCCAGGCTCGATAAACTGGATGTGAAGCAGTTCCCGGTTCTGCTCCCGACCACTTCGGAGGAATTCCCGATGGCTTATATCCCGCAGCTCCTCGATTACCTGAAACGTGGCGGCACGCTGATCCTGCCGGCCGGTCTGCCTTTCTACCACGACATGAAGCTCGACGGCAAAGGCAACGCCATCAAGGAACAGGTCGGCAGCAAACATATGAAGGAATTTCATCTGGGTTGGGAAACCTGGTGGACCAATAAAGCCGTTCCCGGCCAGGAGAAATGGCAGAAACCCGCTCCGGAATTCGCAAATCAGTTCAAGGTCGCCTTCAAACCGACCGGCCGTTTCTTCACCGCGGCCAACCTGAAGCCGGGCGATGAATTTATCCCGGTCATCGAAGCGGGCGCGGACGACTACAAGGGAGCTGTTTTCGCGCTCTACAAGTTCAACAGCGACCTCAAAGGCAACATCATCGCCTATTCGGGCATGGGAGCGATCGACTCCACCACCGAACAGCGCCAGGCGGAAATGCTGCCGCGCACCTACATCATCGCGCTTGCCCACAAAGTCGAGCGGATCTTCTGGTACAACTTCCGCTCCGGCGAGTGGGAACCGGATGAACGCGAACATCACTTCGGCATCGTCCGCAAGGATCTTTCGCCGAAACCCTCCTACGCGGCATACCGGACCCTGACGGAAATGCTGCCCGCCGGCTCCACTGCGCCGGTGATTTCGCGACACGGTAAAATCTATCTGGCGAACTGGAAGCGGCCCGACGGCAAAAAGATATGGGCGCTCTGGACGGCGGAGTCGAATGTAAAGGCGAAACTCCGGATCTCCGGCAAGGGCGAGGCGTTCAATCACCTGGGCGAACCGCAGGCACTTCCGGGCGCGGAATATACCGTTACCCCGTCGGTGCTGTACCTGGCCGGCGTCGAAGCGGTTTCAATCACTCAATAAGAGAGGCGTCCCATGAAACGAACCTTTACATTGATCGAACTTTTAGTAGTGATTGCGATCATCGCGATCCTGGCCGCCATGCTGCTTCCCGCACTCAACAAAGCGCGGGAATCCGCCCGCCAGACCAGCTGCGTCAATAATATGAAGCAATACGGGACGATCCTTGCTTTTTATGCCGGTGACCAGCAGGATTATTATCCCCCCTCGATCCGCAACAGCAAAGGGATCAACAGAGTTCTTTACGATTACAATTATCTGGCCGCCGGTAATATGAAGCTGGTTCGCTGCCCCAATACGATGAACGTCCGCGTTCGGAGCGTAAGCAATATCGACGGCGTTAATTACGGCAGCAGCATCCAGCCCAATCTCTATGTCATGCCGAATGCCGTGCCCGATACCGGGGCGTGGACGTATGCGAAATTCGGCCCCCCCTATCACAAAAAAATTCAGATGTTCAAGACCCCAAGCGATGTGATGGCGGTCGGCGAATACATGACTTGCGGCTGGGATGCCGACGACACCCTCGTCGCCTGGGATACGCTGCTTGAAATGCATGATGCGACAGCACTCACCGGCAAAGCCTCCTGGACGCACGAAAAGGGGAAAACCATGCTCTATCTCGCCGGAAACGTCAGGAAGCTGATTCTTACCTCCATGACGTCGACGGAAGCGATAAAGAAGGAGCTTTGGGGAACGGTGGAAGATCTCTGAGTGAAAGAAAAAAAATGAAGAAACAAGTGATTGCCGCCGTCGCCCTGCTGACGGCCCTGGCCGCACCCGGCGCTCAACTCTGCGATGCCGGGAAGCTCCGGTTCATGCCCTCCGACAACGGTACCGATACCCGTGTTTTCTGCGTCGTGCGCGCCGATCGGGAGGCGGTCGAAATCGATTTCACCGACCAGAGCAACGCGGATAATTATCTGCATATCGACTTCGGGCAGCCGGATCTTGCGCCGTACTGGCCGGGCGGTTACCTGGAAATCGACGCCGAACTGGACCGGCCCGTGCTGCGCATCGCCGCCTCAGTCGCCGAGCCCGGCAACTTCTGGCCGACCAGGACTTTCCTCGAACAGGAGGCCGTGATGGAAGCCGGGCGGCACAAATACCGCATCTACCTCGATACGCTGACGGAGAAACGCCTGAAAACGGGGCGGGATCATTTTTATCTCTTCTTGCACGATATGGGCGGCGAGTCGAAAGGCAAGGCGAAGCTGGTCATCCACGATACCCGGTTGGTCAAAGAGAGCCCGAACTGGCGGCAGGAGAAAAACGACTGCTATCGCCGCCAGTACAAATGGCGCGACTTCCTCGATCTCGGCAAATATTATCGCGGCAAATACGACCGTCTGGTTCCCTATGCCGGAATCGCGACGAGTCCGTTCATCGCCGCGACGGATCTCTCGGGTGAATTTGAAAAGTCCTACCTCGGCGACATCACCTGGAACTATGACAAGCTCGCCGACCGTTCCTTCGCGGAACCGGGCAAGGCGCTTGCCGGAGCGAAAAAAGTGACGGTTCCGGAGAAGGCGGTTGAAGGCCAACCCGGCGGTCACTACCTCTACCGGAAGACCTTCCGTTTCACGCCCGCGAAAGGACAGGCGAGCTTTTTGCGGTTCGACGACCTTGCCGACACGGCCGAAATCTTTCTCAACGGCAAAGCGGTCGGCACCCAGAGCAGTGTCCGCAAACGGCACGAATGGGTGCTGCTGAACGGTTCCCGCCAGAGCAACACCTGGGGCAAGCCGGTCAAGGAGGTGGCGCGTTACCAGCACTTCGAACGCTGCGGTTTCCCGTCGCCCTTCAAAGAGGACGACATGCCCGGCGACCATACGATGATGCTGCCGGTCTATACGGGCGAATACGCCTGGGATTACGCTTTCGACGTGACCGATCTCCTGAAAGAAGGCGAAAATACGTTGGCGGTCCGCCTCTACGGGAACCCCGTCACCAGCTGGTGGATCTACGGCTCGCGGGAGGACCGCTCCTTCCGGAACGTCTTCGGGATCCTGGGCGGCGTGCGCTTGTATTCGGAGGCGCGCCCTGTCTTCACCGCCCCGGTCGAAGTCAAGGCCTCCACCGTCTCCGCCGACGGTACGGTTGCGCGGACTTTCAGCGGTAAAGTTTCTTCCGGCGTCAAAAGCGTCGTTGTCTCCGGTTGCGGGAAGCGCCTGGCGATGACTCCCGCGGCCGACGGTGTTTTCACCGGCAGTCTGCCTCTTCCCGCGGGATTCGGGCGCAGCAGTTTTACCTTGACCGCGCTGGAGAGCGATGGC
>JAVBSA010000578.1:0-5621 GCA_031556915.1 Victivallis sp. | reverse complement strand
ATCCCCATGCCGATCAGCAGCTGGGAGCCGTCGCTCCGGGTCAGGATGCTTTTGACCGTCCGCACCGCGATCCGGTTGCCGTTGGAGTCGGTGAAATATTGACGGATATCGAGACGGCCGCCGGATTTCACCAGTTCCGCGTCGGCCCGGTGGAATTGTTCGGCGGCTTCCGCATCCAGCGGCAGGACGTCCCGGTCGAATTTGCCGGGGATCGTCTTCCAGTCCATTCCCGTCAGTTCGCCGAATCTCCGGTTGCCCAGAATATAGCGGTAATTGTCTTTCACGTCTTTGACGAAAAGATAGCCGGGCATGTTTTCCACGATGGATTCCAGCATCTGAAGATTGTTGCGGTATTGCCGTTCCGCCCGGCGGCTGTCGGTCACATCCTGGACGAGGCCGAAGTATTCCACGCGGCCGTTGATCGGGTTGGCCGATTTCGTCACACGCATGTCGTAATCGCGCCGCTCCTGTTCGGGACCGGCGGAATAGGTGATCTGCAATTCATCCGGTTGCTCGGTCAGCAGCCGCTTCCATTCCGCACGGAAATGGTCCAGGTCTTCCGGTGCGAGCCACTCCTTCGCCGGAACGGGAATGTCGTTTCTAAGGGGCCAGAAGCGTTCGTCCATGGGGCGCCGGATGTTGCCTTCGAGGTCGGAATGGAAATAATCGGAATGGGCCACGGTTTTGGCCGTCTGGAGAACGCTGCTGTGCATCCGCATCCGGTCGCGGTCTTCGTATTCCCGGGTCACATCCCGGAACACGAGAACCGCGCCGGAGAGCCGCCCGTCCGTGTCCATGATCGGCGAGGCGCAGTCGGCGATGTGACGGCGCGAGCCGCTTTTTGCGATCAGGTCGGTGTGGTTGGCCAGTTCCACCGTCTTCCGGGTGGCAAGCGCCTTTTTGAGCGGGGAACCGACCTTGCTGCCGTCGATGTAGCTGATGATATTGAAGATTTCATCCAGCGTTTTTCCGCAGGCTTCCTCCGGCGGGTAGCCGGTCAGGGCGGCGGCGACCGGGTTGATCAGGGTGACGCGCTCGTTTTCGTCCGTGGCGATGACGCCGTCGCCGATGGAGTCGAGCGTCAGGCGCAGACGCTCGGAGAAGGCCTGCGTCTCCTGGTGCGCCTGGTGCAACTCGGTCACATCCTGCGACGCCCACAAAACGGCGTCGGGGTGGAAGGGGTTGTCTTTCGGGAGCCGGGTGTACCGGATGTTGCGGAACGTTCCGTTGGGATCGCGGTAATTCAACTCTCTCTGTTCGCCGGTTTCGAATACTTCCCGCACGGTGGCGCGCACCTGTTTGCCCAGTTCACCCGGCAGTTCATCCAGATGGCGGATGCGACTTTCCAGGCCGCGGAACCCCGCATCCTGAACATAAGGGATCCGGCCGGAGCGTTCGATGATGCCCACCACCACCGGCAGGTTGGAGAAAAGCACGTTCATTTTGTTCTGCGCCCGGCGGCGGTGAAGCAGATGAAGCATGAGATACAGCAGGACGAGAATGACCGCACCCGCGCCGATCATCAGCTCCTTGCGGTACTGGATCAGGAACTCGGGCGGTTCATTGACGAATTGCGCTTCCCGGGGAATCAGGCTCTCCGGAATATGGGCGGCCTTCAAAGAGGGGTGATCGAGAACCAGCCGAATTTCCCCTTTGACGGGGGGGATGGACGCCGCGGATTCGCCCCGCAATATCCGCAAAGCCAGCTCTCCGCCCAGATCGCCGAAGTTCTGGCCGGTGATGATGTAGCCGCCCCAGCTGCCGTAATCGATGAAGGTGTCGTAGCGGCCGAAGACGGGACCGTGGAAAACCTCTTTGATGCGCGGCAGGACGGTATAGGAAATTTCCAGCCTGTCTTCTTTGGGGGAACTCCAGGAGTCCATGTCCACCATTGTATCGGGCGGCAGTTTCGCGATCTTTTTCAGCATCTCCTCGGTCGTATACTCGTTGCCGCTGATGACGGTCAACCGGCCGCCCCATTTTTCGGTGTCGAGAACTTCGGGCGGGATATCGCCTTCGACGAGCAGGACGAAATTATCGATCCGCGGCAGGAGTTTGCGGCATAATTGCGCATCCAGATAGGGCTGATAGTCGGTCCATACCCCGGTCAGGTTGAGTTCCTTGCGCTTGTTTTCGGGAATCTGTCCGGTATAACCGAGCAGCAGGATCGGGGTTCCGGCCGGGGCGGTCACCTCGCCGTCGAGGAACAGGTCGGCTGCGAAGTTGCTGCTGGTGACGATGAGATCGTATTTCCTCTGATCGAGGTTGGCCTGGATCGCTTTGATGTCTCCGGGAGCGGGCCGTTTGCCGGGGCGGAAGCGGACCGCAAGCTCGAAGTTTTCATACCGGGGCATCGTTTCCCGGGAAAGGAATCCCTGAAACGCCCGTTTCATTTCCTCGGTCCACACCTCCGACGCGGTGTAGGAATTGATATAAAAGATCCGTTTGGCATCGACGGCGGGCGGCGCCGCCTGAAGCATTGCGGGCAGCCAAAACAGCAGCGCAATGGCGAATTTCAATTGTTTGAAGTACATTTTGTGTTTCCGTTTAGCGGACCGATTGCTGATTTTCCCGTGTGATCCGCAGCATTTCGTTGAAGTCGATTCGTTCCACATACAGCCAGTTTACGCTGTCGAGATGGTGAAAAAAGTAGAGGCAGCCGTCGGCGGCCGTCGGAATCCTGCCGCTCCGGCGGTTCCACATGACCGCCAGCAGTGCGGAATCCGGAAAATGGTGGAATTCAGCCTCGCCTTCCTTGATTTCCGGCTGGTGCTGCGGATTGCTGCTGACCAGGATCCGGCCGTCGCGGTCGATCAGGAATTTCTCTTTGACCGCCTGGTTCTGGCTGCCCTTCGTCATGAAAATTTTGCGCAGCGACGCCAGCGAGAGATCCGCGCCGACCACGCCCTGTACCTCGTTCGCCGAATTCACGATCGTCCGCGAACAGGTTACGGTGATGTCGCCGGCACTGCCGTAGTCGGCGTAGGGGTCGCTCCAGGCGGACCGGAAGTCCGGCGAGTTGAGCGCGCGGAGATACCAGGGGCGCGTCTGCGGCCGGTATTCATCGTCGAAGTCGTCGCGGAAGGGGAAGCAGAGATAAAGGCCCGAGGAAAAGCCTGCGTAAATCCAGGAAATCAGCGCAATTTGATCGCCGTCGGCAATTTCTTTCAGGATTTTTTCGTCCGAACCGACAATGGAATCCTGCCAGGTGCTCTGGGTAACCATATTGGTGAGCGTTCGTTTCAGCGGGGACAAGCGGCTCAGGAGCGCTTCGGTGCGGGATTCCTCCATCCCCGGCGGGGGGACGTAAGCGACCGCTTCGCGGCTGATCTGCCGCCGGAGTTCGGGTGAGAATTTCAACCCCGGAACCACCTCGGAGGGACGGAACTTCTCGGAACTGGCGTAGAATACTTTGTTGGAGCCGGCAAACGGCTCCCGCTCCAGCAGGAACGACGCTTCGCGGGCGATGCCGGAAAGCATCGTGTCCACCGAGGAGAGTTTATAATCCAGCCGGTTCGCCGTCTGGAAACCGCGGGAATAGATTTCCGCCAGCGCGCTTTCCTGGATGCGGCCGAGGCTCTGCTGCTCCAGCTGCTCAAAGGCGAAGTAGGCGAAACAGCCCAGAAGCGCGGTGATATTGAGCAGCACCAGGGCCAGGAACAACCGGTAGTGCCGCCGCAGGGTGCGGCTGAATTTCCCCCAGAGGTGGTCCGGCTTGGCGGCGACTTCATCGAACCGGAGATAGCTGCGGACATCTTTCATCAGCGCCTGGACATTCTGGTAGCGTTCGGCGGGGTTCGGCGCGAGGCATTTCCGGATGACCGCCTTCAGGTCCCGGTCGATCGGAAATTTGAAACGGTGTTTGTAAGGCGCCGTGGTGCAGTTGATTGCGATCTTCAGCGCTTCCTCCTGCGTCACGCCGCGATAGGCCGGTTTCAGGAAAACGATTTCGAAGAGGATCAAGCCCAGGGCAAAAATGTCCGAACGCGAGTCGTAAGGCCGGGAACGCACGATTTCGGGAGCGATGTATTGCAACGTGCCCGAAAACTTTTTCGATTTCCGGCTGCTCCGGGTCTGGACCTGGGATTCGGCCAGCCCCCAGTCCGTGACATAGGTTTCGTTGAAGGCGCCGAGCATGATATTTTCCGGCTTGAGATCCCGGTGGATGATCTTTTTGTGGTGGGCATAGGAGACCGCTTCGCAGATGCGCAGAAAGATGTCCAGCCGCTGGGGAATCTGGCGCTGTTCGTTCCACCGTCTCTGGCGCCGGGAGAGTTTTTCGTATGCGGCGGCCGTCTTTTCCAGATATCTCCGGAGGGTGCTGCCGTTGATGAGTTTCATCGCCAGGTGCCAGTCGCGGTTTTTATCCATATAAAGACCGTGTACGGGGACGATCCCCGGGTGTTCGAGCTGGCCGGTGATTTTGGCTTCGGAAATGAAGGCGTTCCGGATTTTCCGCTGGCTTTTCAGCGTGTCGTGAATGGATTTCACGGCCACGGTGCGCTGAAGTTTTTTGTCGGTGGCTACGGAGATATATCCCTGACCGCCGGCGGCGAGCACATGGCGGACATCGAAGTTGACCTCGAAATCGACCAGAGACTCCAGGGCCGCATCCGTCTGGACGGCATTTTCATCTTCGATATCGACCTGGCTGGTGCTGAGGTTGCTGAGCAGCCGGCTGATGTCCACCGTCCTGCCTGTGAGTTTGCCCGCCAAACGGGTCAGGGGGGAGGTTTCGTTGGTTACCGCCGTGGGGAATTCCACGGTGGCGTCATCGCCGTTCGCGGGCAACTCCATCTTCGACACGGGAACGACGGAACCGTTGCGGAGATCCAGCGTTATGGTTTTCGAATCCATGTTGGAGTCGTTCATTGGGCAAGCTCCGGCATGACTTTCTGTAAACACTGCCGCAGCATCGCCAGGGAGACCGGTTTCAGGATGACTTCCGCAAAAAGTGTCCTGGTGTTCCGGTCCATCTGGCTGTCTGCGGTGACGGCCACCACGGGGATCGACGCCGCCGCGTAGTGCTCGGCAATGTAGCGCGCAAGATCGTCGCCCCCCGCCTCCGGCATCCAGAGGTCGGTGAGGACGAGGCGGGGCAACCCCGTTTCCAGGCGCTGAATCGCCTCTTTCACGGAGGTGCAGCAGCAATGGGCGATATTCAGGCGCTTCAACATGGCGCTTGTTATTTTCAGGCTCATTTCAGCGTCGTCCACCAGGAGCACATAGTCTCCGGTATTGTCGGAGGTGGCGGGGAGCTCATCGGCGGAATTCAGCCCGGAATCCGTCGAGACGACCTCTTTGAACTCGATCGTGACCGGATTGTCCTGGAAAGGATGTTCGTCCGCCATCCGGATCGTTCCGCCCATGTGGCTGCAGAGGCGCTCCGACAGGAGAAACTCCAGCTCGACGTCGCCGGCCGGCTCGGCGGGAAGCCCCGATGTGGTCACCAGCGTGCTGCCGATGTTTTCAGAAGCCGGGTCGGAATTGCCGGAAGTGCCGAGAAGCGTGATGACGAGAGTGCCGCTCTTCCGGTCGGAGTCCGTTTCGGTGAATACTACGGAGATATCGATCCTGCCGTTCTCGTTCGATTTGATGATCCGGTCGAGAAGGTTGAGCAG
>JAVBSA010000033.1:0-4633 GCA_031556915.1 Victivallis sp. | reverse complement strand
CAAAAAATTCCGGGGCGGAGCTGCCGCCAGGCGCCGGGGAAGCCGGTGGGCGGCACGGGGTCGTTCATCCACTTCATCTCCCAGAACTTCGAGCCCGCCGCGTTCTCCGGCAAAGCCGAACAGCCGGGGTAGCCGAAATATCCCGTCGCCAGCACGGTTCCGCCGGAGTCGGCGTAACGGTGGAGCGCGGCGATCTCTTCCTCTTCCAGCCGGGCCGCCGAAGGGAGCAGCAAAAGCGGATGTACTTTCGCGTTCTCCGGGATGGAAAGCACCACTGCCGGGCAGAATCCTTCCCGGAAAAAGAGTTCCAGACTCTCGCGGAAGTCGCGTTCGCAGCCGTTGACCCGGTTGCCGAAACAGCTCCGGTTGCGCGCCGTATAGGGAAAAAGCACGGCGAACGAGGAAGCCGCTTCCGTATCGAAAAGTTCCGGGTTTTCCGCTTCGAAGCGGAAGAATTTCCCGGCGGGCGCGGCGTCGTCCGGAAGGGAAAGCAGAATTTTTCCCGGCAGACCCAGCCGCGCCTTCAGGGTCGAAAACCAGCAGCCCGCGCCGTTCGCTTTGTTGAACGCCCAGATGATTCCGGCGGCGGCCTCGGTGAAGCCGTAGCCCTGGCCGATGCACTCCATGTTGTGCGCTTCGGCCGCGCCCCGGTGATGGGCCGCGCCGGCCAGCCGCTCGCCGATGGTCGGATTCAGCGTGCCGGGGTCTCCGGCATAGGGTGGAATATTGCCGCAAAGCTCCTGGTGCACCAGGTTGCAGCCGCGCAGATATTGCCGCACATCGACGGCGGAGTTGTTGTAAAATGCCTTGGAGCTGCCGGAACAGCAGCTCATCAGCGGAAATCCTTCCGGCAGGCTCTCCCGCACCAGGCGCAGGAAAGCGCCGTTGCTGTCGAAACGCGCGGCGATCCAGGCGTGCCAGGCGGGGTTCTCCCAGTTCCCCCAGAAAGAGAAGTCGCCGGGCGCGGGCAGGTCGATTCCGGCCGAATTCTGCAGTTTTTCGCGGCAGAAACGGCAGCCGCAGCTCGCGTACCCCATGAAGTGGGCGGCATCGTCGCACATCAGGCCGTCGATTCCGGTCTCGGCGGCCAGTTTCTTCACATACTCGGGATAGGCTTCCAGAAAACCGGGGTGGTTGTGGCAGAACTGTTCTGCGGTATATTGGGGGAGCCAGAGAATTTCACCGGTCCGGGTGTCGCGCATCCGCCAGTCGTTGAGGGACTGCCCCCGGAATTTCCAATCGGCGGCAGCGGTGCGATCGGGCGAGAAAGGCAGATGGGGGCCGGAGTGCAACATCACGTTGCGCATCTCTTCCGCCGTGTCGTAGCGGTGAATCAAAACCGCGCTGTGATGGTCGAAGAGACGGATGTTCCGGGCGTGCAACTCCGCCGCGACGGCGGCGAGATAGTCGTGCAGAATCGTCCAGTAAGGCATATAGTCCCAGCGGAAATGGGCGCCGAACACCACGGCGCAGTTGACGGCGGCCTCCGCCATCCGGTCGGCGCGTTCCCGGATGGAGTCGCGCACATCGTAAGCGGGCCACTCCAGGTCCCGCCAGGTGATCCACCAGCTTGCCATGCGATGATGTTCCATTTAACTCGTTCCGCTTAAAAGGTTTCGTTGCGGTCGAAACGGTAGGGGACTTCCACTGCCGTTCCGGCCGGATGTTCGGAGAGCGCCAGATCCACCGCCGCCCGCCCCAGCGCCTCGCCGGGCACGCGCATGGTGGTGATCTTCGGCTGATTGCGGTAAGCGCCGGTCTTGCCGTCGTAGGAGCACAGTCCGTAATCTTTGCCGGCGGTAAACCCCCGCGCCTGAAGTTCGCGCGACAGGAAACAGGCCCCCCGGGTGCTGGAAGCGAAGATCATCACCTTTTTCTGCCCGGCCCGGGAAATCTCCGAACACATCAGGTTCAACTCATGTTCATATTCCGGCCGTTCCAGGAGTTCGAAGCAGCGCAGGATATCTTCCTTTTTCCGCCCCGCCTCCAGCAAATAACGCTCCACGAGGTCGCACTGGTTCCGCATATGGTCGGTGGTGTAGACCGACTGGCAGAGGATGAAGCGGCCGTATTGGGAGGCACCGATGATTCCGGCCAGTTCGCGGCAGGCTTTCTCCGTCGGCATGACCACGCTTCCCACGCCGGGGAGAGCGCTCCGGCGGCAGACCGTCACCACGGGAAGATTCTCCGCCATCGGCAGGATATACTGCTCCAGCTGGCGGTCGGTGACGGGGGCGGCGATCAGGAATCCGCAGACCCGGTTGAGAATACAGCTCAACTCCGCCTTCAATTGCAGCAGCGGCGTATCTTCCGTCCCCAGGTAGCGCACCGTGGCGCACTGGTGGGGGAAAAGCACATTCACATGCCGCTCCTGCGCCGCCTGTTGGACGCCGAGATTGATCTCCAGCCCGAAATTATCCAGATCGTTCAAATCCGCGGGAGTCCGGAGCAGGCAAACCAGCAGATTCCGGTTGGGGAACACCTTGTTGACCCGGTAGACCTTCTTGTTCTCGCCACGGATCAGCCCCGCCTCCTGAAGCTCCTTGAACACCCGGAGAATGGTGATGTGACTCACCTGGAAACGCTCCATCAGCATCCGCATGGAAGGCATATTGCCGCTGATGACGCCCGAGAGAATTTCATCCCTTAGCGTCTGGCAGAGGTCACTGTATTTTGCCATTTAATTACCAGTTATATTATCAGATTATATTTTTATTTAATTTCTGATAATATTATAGCAAAAAAAAGACGAAAAAGCAAGTGCAAAGGAAAAAAAATTATGACAAAAGTGTCTCGCTTTCATTTGCGGCCGGTTTGCACGAAATTGTGATTCTTGTTTTTCATTGACCTGAAACGAAAACGACGGTTGCCTTTTTCACACATCCGATATATAGTACACGCGATGTGCAAGTTTTTTCTGAACCGAAAAACATCATACGCGGAACCCAAGCGCGGTCAGCGCCGGATCGCGCATGTGAAGGAACCGGTTTGCGAAGCAAAGCGGATGCCTCGAAGAAATTCGAGGCAGCTGAACGTAGAGAGCGAGGCCCCCCCGCCTAGGGGGTCAAGGAGCGAAGCGACGCGAAGGTAAGTATTTTCGGCGACGAAAAGAAAATGCGCCGCAAAGTCGGCGGCATACCGGAAACGCTTCTCTCCCCGGGGGTGCAAAAGGTGGAGCCCGAGGAGGCTAAAGCAATGGCCCCCCAGCGCCCACGACTTAGCTGGCTCAGGCGCTTTGGAAGATAACTCAAGCTCTGTTCGGCAATAAAAAAACTTGCACATCGCGTTCAATGTGAAGTAGAGTCCCGTCACCGGATCGCGCCGGACCGTGAATTTCGATGCGCCGCCGGGAAATCCGACGATCCTTGAGGCTTCATCTCAAGTCCCACGGCGCCCGATTGGAAAGGCTCCTCAGTTTTCCGGTTCGGCGCGGCGCCAGGACCATTCGGCTTTGCCTTCCGCCGCTTTCAGGGCGGCGGTTGCCGCGGATTGCAGAAACACCATGTCCACGCCGAGCGCGAGGAAGGTGAAGCCGCGTTCGACCAGGTCGGAAACGGATTCCGGCGTCACATGCACGAGGTGCATTCCGGCCGCTTTGCGGTGGCGTTTGCATGCTTCCCGTACCGTCCGGACGGCGCCGGTCACCCGCGGATCGTTCAGCTGCCCCGGAATTCCGAAGGAACCGCTGAGGTCGTAGGGGCCGATCAAGACTCCGTCGACACCGGGCACTTCCAATATCGCATTGATATTTTCCACGGCCTGACGGGATTCGATCATCACCACGACCGCGATATTATCGTTCGCTTCCGCGGCGTACCGGTCGAAATCGACGCCGTACTCATTCATGCGCGAGAAACAGAAGCCGCGGACTCCCGCGGGCGGGTATTTCGCCGCCGCCACCGCCTTTTTCGCCTCTTCCGCCGTGTTGACCAGGGGCACGATGACGCCGCCCGCACCTGCGTCCAGCACCTGCCGGATGGCGAGCGTGTCGTTTTCGCGCACCCGCGCCAGCGGCAGGCAGTCGTAGCCGGCCATGCCGCGCGCCAGGGCGGTGAACCCTTCAATGGTGATGTCGGAGTGCTCGCAGTCCACGGCGATCCACTCGAATCCCGCCTTCGCCAGAATTTCCGCGATTGCGGGGTAAGGGCCGATCTGGATCCAGGAACCGACGGTCAGTTCGCAATTCTCCAACGCTTGTTTCAACTTATTTTTCATATGACTCCATAGATTTGGGTAGCAGAATCAGTTTCCGGTATTCGTGCGGGGCGTTGTAGGGTTCCTTCCCGGCCGGAGCGAGGGTCAGGCCGGTTTTGCGCCCCTGGCCGTCGTTGTCGTTGACAAGAAGTGAAAATCCGAATACCGTACCCGCCTTGAAGTCCACCATCGGCAGCACTTTGTTCGGGAAGAAGATATCGTAGAGAATCCGGTTGCCGTCGAGTTTGCGGCAACTTACCCGGACATCGGCATCGATTCCCTCCTGTTTGTTGGCTTCGCCGATGAAGCGGCCGGTCGGCCCTTTGTCCAGGAAGGCAGTGGCCGTTTTGCCATCGAACGAAATCTGGTAGGCGGCATCGTCCATGGCATTCGGCTTCTGCGGCGTTGCGTCTCCTTTCATGTCGAAGTACACTTGAAG
>JAVBSA010000227.1:0-3177 GCA_031556915.1 Victivallis sp. | reverse complement strand
CGGAAAGTGCCACCTGTTCCGCGACGGCTTCGGCCGCCCATTGCCGCCAGAGGAAGAGTTCGACGTAATCCGAGTGGGAGTGCGGCGGGAACACGGTTTCGAATGCAGTCCATTCCTTGCCGTAGGCTTCGTTCAGCGCTTCGACGGTGCCGAAACGGCCCCGCAGATAGTTCCGGTAGGAGTTGATCGAGTGTTCGCAGCGGCATTGGCCGAGCGGACGGCTGCGCGGTTCGTTCCAGGCGTTGTAAAACCAGAGGGCGGGGTGGGATTTGTAACGTTCCGCCATGAGGCGGGTGAAGTTCTCCGCCGCTTTTGCCACGGCGGGGTTGTCGAAACAGGGCCACCAGCCGCCGACATAGAAGGCGGCGTGAGCGATGGGGTCGAGCGGTTTGCCGTGGAATCCGATCCGGGTGCCGCCCAGCTCGGTGAACACCCAGTCGGGGGCGTTTTCGAGCTGCGGTTTGAGGATCACCCGGAGGGAGTGCTTTTGAGCCAGGTCGAACAGCCGGTCGAGATCGTCCCAGAACGGTTTGCCGCGCAGCCGTTCGTGCCGCCGCCATTGCGGGCGGAGCTGAATATGGGTGTAGCCGCAACGGGCGATTTCGGCAAGGTCGCCAGCCCACTCTTCCGGGAGCGGGGTGGGGGCGCGGTGGTACTGGCAGCCGTAGGGGAAGAATTCGGAAAACTGTTTTTTCATGACATGACTCCTGGATGAAAATTGGTAATATTCCTGTAACGAAGTTCGATTTTTCGGGAAACGGTGGTATGGTAATCAAGTATCATCACATTGGGGAGGGGATGTCGATTATGTTTGAAAATTTCAAAGCCGAACTCAAAGAGGTGAAATCCTACCCCAAATATCTTCAACTCCGCGATCAGCTCGAGGAGTATATCCGCGCCAATGCCGTCGCGCCGGGGGAACAGCTGCCGGATATTGTGAGCATGTGCCGGATTTCCGGACTCTCGAACCGTTCCGTCGAACGCGCCTACATCATGCTGATCAGCGACGGCGTCTGTTTCCGCCGCCCGAAAAAGGGCACCTTTGTGCGGGGCGACGTGCCGCTGCGCGGGGAACTCAAACCCCGCATCTGCGCCATCTTCGACCCCCGCGACCCCATGCGCTTCGAGAAGGACGACATCACCGGGCGCATCTATAACGGCATCCAGCGCGAGGCGCACCGCAAAAACATCGACCTGCTGATCCTTTCGGAGCGGAGTCTGCCCGTTTATCTGGACAAATCCGCCTTCGAACTGGTCGGCGTCATCATGCTTTCGTGGTTCAACCGCGAAGAGGCGACCCGGGTGGTCGCCAAATATCCCGACGTCAAATTTATTTTTCTCAATTATCATTTCGAAGGCTTCGAGGAGATGCCGGAGAACGCCTGCGGTATCTTCAACGATGATTTCGCCGGCGGTTTCGAGGCCGCCGATTATCTGATTTCGCGCGGTAAACGGAATCTGCGCGCCATCGCCCTCCGGCTGGAGGATGACAATTACGAACGGCGGCTCGACGGCTTCCTCGAGGCCGTCAAAATGAACCGTCTTCCCCTGGACGAACGCCGCGTCTGCCGCTCCGGCGGCCGCAACGTGGCCAAGGACGAGCAATTCGTCATCGGCCGTGAACTGCTGCAGGAAATCCTCGATGCGGATCCCTCGGTCGACGGCATTTTCTGCGCCAACGATCTTCTCGCTTCCGGCGTGGCGGCCGCACTCGAAAAGCGCGGGCTGCGGAACCGGGTCGAAGTCGTCGGCTACGACAATATCCTGCCCTATCTCAGCGCCAACGGCCGTTTCGGCACGGTCGCCATCAACCTCGAGCTGATGGGGGAACGCGCCATCGGCCAGCTCGCCGAGCCGGGGAGTTTCGCCTGTCCCCGGATCATCAATATTCCGCCCCGCCTGATGCCGCGCACCTGGCGTGAGGAAGAGAATTGAAAATGGAAAATGGAAAATGGAAAACCGGAAATCAGATCCGATAAGTTCATGGCTCAGAGTCCGTGTTCTCAAACATTTTCAATTTCGATAACCGCCGAGGTCGTTTCGTGGAACGCCGCGCTGATTCCCGGGGCCGCTCCGCCGTACAGCGGCAGCGTCAGGCGGAGTTCCCGCACCGGTTGCTCCGAAAAGAATTCCAGCTTGCCCGGAGTCAGGGAATAGCCGCAGTTCCCGCGCCCGGCTCCGAGGCTCTTCTGCCGGACATGACAGAAGTCGGAGCCCGGCAGGCGCGGCGCGACTTCCAATACGCCGCTTTCTTCGCGGATGCCGATTGCCCGGTTGGAGAATTCATTGAGAAAAACGGAGCACTGTTCGCAGTTGCCGCTGTCGACGGTATAATCCCCCGCCGGATTTTCGGTGAACGCGCTCCAGACGCCGGGAAATTCCCGGAAAAACCAGTCGAGGTAAGGCGATTGCCCCGGCTGCGGCATATGATGGAGCCAATATTCCGGATAGAGATTGTCCGGCATGCGCACGGTCTCTTCGAGAAAGGAGAGGAGCTCCCCGAGCTGCCGGTCGTTTCCTTCGCGGGCGGCGAAGCCGATCAGGGCGGCGACGGTTTTGCCCATGGTGCGCAGCTGCATCGGCCCGGTTTCGCCGCTCGGGATCATCCGGCCGAACCATTCGTTGCAGCCGTGCCGCCAGAGGAAATCGCATGTGTTCCGCCAGGCCTCCGGCCGCCCCGGATACCAGCGGTTGGCGTAGAGGTTGACCCAGTTCAC
Organism: Victivallis sp.; assembly: GCA_031556915.1. Taxonomy (GTDB): domain Bacteria; phylum Verrucomicrobiota; class Lentisphaeria; order Victivallales; family Victivallaceae; genus Victivallis. The sequence continues at coordinate 460 of JAVBSA010000227.1, read as the reverse complement.
CGGTCTGGCCGCTTCGTTCCCATCCGGGCGGACGGCGGTGCGGTACATGCCGCTTTCGGGGGAATAGAGGTGTGTTTCGATTCCTTTGCGCAACTGTTCCGCGCGCTCGAGATAGCGGTCGCCGGAGGAGATGTTCAGCAGCTCCGCCGCCTTCGCCATGCTCAGATGGCCGCTGTACAGCGCGGCGTTGGTGAACAGGTCGAGCAGCGGTTCCGTCCCTCCGCCGAGCTGTTCGTTGTAGTTGCCCGAATCGAACAGGGAAAAACCGCTGTGGAAATGCCGCCGGCAGGCCGCTTCGTAAACCCGCTCGAGGGCGGCGAATACGGCGGGCAGGCTTTCCCGGCGCCCGCCCATTTCCAGCAGCCGGGCAAGCGCCCGGGCCGGATGCGCGGGGGTGTCGAGCTGGATATGGTTGTGAAGCGGCGTTTTGTCCGGGCGGAACGCGTGGACGATATAATAC
>JAVBSA010000053.1:0-3680 GCA_031556915.1 Victivallis sp. | reverse complement strand
AAGCAGCCAACCGCTTATTTACGTAACGGACATCCGCATTACCATCATTATCAGAGTCAGCGGTTTTCGCGTAGCGAAAACTGCGTCGGCACCGGCACCCTGCCGGTCTGGAGGTCCAGGAGGGCGAAGCGCCTCCTGGCGGAGTTTGAGGCAGAGCCTCAAGAAGAGGGCGGTTAAGATTTGCGAACGATTGCGCCCGGCTTTTTTCGGACTGAGTAGCCGAAGTGGCCGATGCATTTACCGAGTTCGAAATAGTGACCGTGGACATAGCTGACGAGGCCGGCGTCTTCGAGTGCGAAACGGCCGGTCGGGTCGATCAGTTCTTCCGCTGCCTGGACGGCGACGATTTCGGCGAGGAAACAGTCGTGGCTGCCGAGCGGCAGGATTTGGGTTACGCGGCATTCCAGAACCAGCGGCGATTCCTCCACCAGGGGAGCCGTTACTTTTGTTCCGGGCACGGGGGTGAGGTTCGTCTCTTTGAATTTGTTGAATTCCCGCCCCGAGACGACTCCGCACCAGTCGGTGAGTCTGGCCATGGCTGCGGTGGGGATATTGACTGTGAACACGCCGGAGTTTTTGATCAGCCCGTAACTGTGCCGTTCGGGTCGGATCGAGATGGAGAGCATCGGCGGTTTGCTGCAGATGATTCCGGTCCGGGCGACGGTGATGAGGTTGTAGTCGTCGGGGGAAGAGCCGCAGCCGACGAGGACTGCGGGGACCGGGGCCAATTGGGTGCTGCCGGACCAGAGAACTTTTTTCACGGTTGATTCTCCAATTCGAGGCGTTTGGATTCCAGCTCCTCCCAGCGGGCGTAGAGTTTGGCCGCTTCGGTGCGGCAACTGTCCAGCTCCGTTTGGAGTCCGGCGCTTTGCGAGCTGTATTTTTGAAAGAAATCCGCTTCGCCGAAGAGCGCTTCGATCTCTTCGATGCGCGATTCGGCCAACAGGATCGCTTCCTCCATGCCGTCCAGCTCTTTCTGTTCTTTATAGCTGAGCTTTTTCTGGGGGGCTTTGGATTTTTCCTGCTTCTTTTCCGGGGCGGGAGCTGTTTCTTCGGCGGGAGCGGGACGGCGTTTTTCGAGATAATAATCGTAATCGCCCGGCGTGTATGAGATCCGGCCGTTCCCCTCGAAACCGAGGATTCCGGTACAGACGCGGTTGAGGAAATAGCGGTCGTGGCTTACGACGAGGACGCAGCCGCCGTAATGCGCCAGCGACTCTTCGAGCAATCGCAGACTGGAGAGGTCGAGATCGTTGGTCGGTTCGTCGAGGATCAGGAAGTTGCCGCCCTGCTTCAGGATTTTCGCCAGCATCAGCCGCGCCTTTTCGCCGCCGGAGAGGTAGCGGATCTGGGTGTTGATCCGGTCGTCTTCGAACAGGAACCGCTTGAGGTAACCCCAGACGGAGATTTTTTCTTCGCCGAGACAGATGTTTTCGACGCCTTCGCCGATTTCTTCGATTACGCTTTTTTCGGGATCGAGCGCGATGCGCGACTGGTCGACGTAGTTGAATTCCACCGTGGGGGCGACGAACACTTCGCCGCTGTCCGGCTGTTCCGTTCCGGTGATGAGCCGCAGCAGAGTTGATTTGCCGATTCCGTTGGGGCCCACCATGCCGATGCGCGCTCCGGCTTCGAATTCGAAGGTGAAATCTTTGATGAGCGGCGTTCCGTTGAATCCCTTGGTGACGTTGACGAGATTCACCGTCTTGTTGCCGAGGCGGTTGGCGCGCGGAATCAGGAGCTCCATTTCATCCTCGCGCGGCGGCGCCGATTTGGCGGCGATTTCATCGAACCGCTTCATGCGGCCCATGTTGCGCTTGAGCCGCGCCTTGGGCGACCGGCGAACCCATTCGATTTCGGAGCGGAGAAAACTGCGCCGCTTCTGTTCGAGGATGTCCTCATTGAGTTCGCGTTCCGCCTTGGAGGCGATGAAATCGGCGTAATTTCCGTCGTAACTGTAGAATTTGCCGTGGGTCAGCTCGACGATCAGGTTGGCGACCAGGTCGAGGAAATAACGGTCGTGGGTGACGAAAAGACAGCTCCCCTTGTAGTCGGCGAGGAAATTTTCGATCCACTCCACCGTGGTCACGTCGAGATGGTTGGTCGGTTCGTCGAGCAGCAGCAAATCGGGTTCCGAAATGATCGCCCGCGCCAGCGCGACCCGGCGCATTTCGCCGCCGGAGAGGTTGTGGCAGGGTTGGTGTTCCCGCGATTTCAGCATCAGTTTTTCCAGCGCGGTATCGAGTTTGTTGTCGAGATTCCAGCCGTCGTGAATCATCAGCTGATGTTCGATCGCCGCGTGTTCGGGATCGTTCACCGGGAGAGTTTCGAATTTCTTCTGAAGGGTATGAAAATACCCCAGGCCGTCGGCTACGTTTTCGCGGATGGTGCGTTCGTTGTCGAGCGAAAAATCCTGCGTCAGCATGGTGACGCGTAAATTCCGGGCGCGGGTGATGTTGCCGCTGCTCGGGATTTCATCGCCGGTAATCAATCGCAGCAAGGTCGATTTGCCGCTGCCGTTCCGGCCCACCAGCGCGACCCGTTCGCCCTCGTAGATGGTGAATTCCGCGCTGTCGTAAATGGTTTGCCGCCCGATGGTCAGCTTGAGATCGTCGCCCGCCCAGAGTACGTTCGCCATATCCCTTATTCCCCCGCCGGAAGCAGTTGTTGAAGCAAGCGAACGGAAGCCATCGCATCGGCTCCGTAGCGGGCGCCGATTTGATCGGCGAAATGAGCGTCGACCGCCGCGCCGCCCACCAGGATCGGAATGGCAAGTCCGCGCGCCTTCGCCAATTCCGCCACCTCCCGCATGCGCGGCATGGTGGTGGTCATCAGGGCCGAAAGGCCGATGGCGGCGGCGTTGTTTGCAATCGCGCAATCGACGATTTTCTGCGCGGCGACATCTTTGCCGAGGTCGATCACCCGGTAATGGTGGTTTTTGAGCAACAATATCACGATGTTTTTGCCGATATCATGGATGTCGCCCTCGACGGTGGCGATGACGATCACGGGACCGTTCGCTTCGGCTCCCGCTTCTTTGAGGAGTGGCTCGAGTTTCTCCATCGTTTTCTGCATGGTTGCGGCGCATTGCATGAGTTGCGGGAGGAAATATTCCTTGCGTTCGAACCGGCTGCCGGCTTCGGTGATGGCCGGGATCAGGATTTCATTGACGATTGCGCCGGGCGCTTTGCCCGCCGTGAGCAGAGCGTCGAGAAGCGTTAAACTCCGTTCGGCCTTGCCGCGGAGCACGGCGTCGAAGAGCTGTTCCGCCGGAGTCCGGGAATCGGCGGCGGCGGGAACCGGGGCGGACTTGTCCGCTCCCGCAAAGCGGCCGAGAAACACTTCGAGGTGTTTGTCGCGGCCGGTGAGCGCATCGCCCGCGGCGACGGTTTCGGTGATGCCGGGGGCGGCGGGGTTGGCGATGGCTCCCGAGAGCCCCACGCCGAGCGCCATGCCGAGGAAGGTGCGGTTCACCAGAGGCCGGTCGGGCAACCCGAAGCTGACGTTGGAGAGGCCGCAGGTGGTCGGCAATTCGTTTTGAGCGCAGGCGGCGATGAATTCCAGCGAAACCGCCGCTGCTTCCGGATTGGCCGAGACGGTCATGATAAGGGCGTCGGCCACAAAATCGGCTGACGTATAACCGTATTTCGCCGCTTCGGCCATGATTTTCTTCAACACAT
>JAVBSA010000667.1:0-10660 GCA_031556915.1 Victivallis sp. | reverse complement strand
CTAGACCTGGTACGGATTGTGCAACAACGGTTACGCCCTCAATTACAGCGAAGATAATTTCGGGGTTTTCGACCGCTTCATGAATCCCAAATATATTTTCGGTGTTTATGCCGCATTGATTCGCGATTACCGGGAAGCCGTCTTTGTAAAACAATGGAACGCGCCTTGCAAACCGTGGCTGTTTGAATTCAAGCGTCCGGATTCGGTTTTACTGGCGAACTGGAGCGCCGATCCGCAAGGCGGCGCCGCCCTCTATGCGGCGCACAGCGATACCGGAAACGCCGCAAAACGGATTGATCAGGAAGGCACGGCGACACCGCTCCCGTTGCAAAACGGGGTAGCGCTGTTTCCGGTCGGTCCCATCGGCAGCACGTTGCAAATCAACGGAACGACCCGGCTTGACCGGGTGGAAATCGCGGCGTTGCCGACTCTCCCGGATGCGATTATTCTGGGAATGCCGGCCGACGGCAAACTGCTTCTCGCCAATCCGTGGCGTCAGGAAATTGTTTGTACCGTCACGCCGCGCCTGCCATCCGGCGCCCGGATCACCGGGCTGCCGGAAAACCTGCGGTTGAAATCGGGACAAACAGTCACGCTTCCCTTCGCGCTGCTCTGCAATGCGGAGACCGCCCGGCTGGCGATTGACCTGAAGTTCGGCGATTGTGCGCCGGCCGCCGTATCCGTTCCGCTCCGGACGGCGCGGCTTGCCCCGAACGCCGCCTTTTCCAGACGCCCGGCGGATTTCCAACTGCGCGACTATGCGCAGATGGAGTGTACTTTTGAATTCGATCCGGCTATCGCGGGTACCTTGTGGCGCGGTCCGGACGATTTGAGCGCCGACGTCTGGCTCGGACGCAACGGCGACCGTTTTGAACTGCTGGCCCGGGTTCGCGACGACCGGCACTGCCCGTCGCCCGACCCCGATCAGCTCTGGCAGGGGGACAGCGTTCAGTTCGCGTTGGATTTCCCCGGACAGAACGGGCACTTTGAACTTGGCGGCGGCCTCAATGCCCAGGGAACTCCGGCGCCGGATTGCTGGATCGTTCCACAGGGATTTGATATTGCGGCGGTACGCCGGGCGCTCAATGTCAAAATCGAGCGAAGCGGAGATCTCCTCGACTACCGCTTCTCAATTCCGCTGCCGGCGCTCGGCGTCACCCCGGAAAAAATGGCCGGCGGGTTCCGGTTCAATCTGCTGGTGAACGACAATGACGACGGCAAGGAGCGCAAATGCTTCCTGAGGATCGCTCCCGGCATCGGGACTACACAGTCCATGGCGCAATCTCCGATGGTGATCTGCCGTTAACGCACAGGATAATAATCAATGACGACTCAATGGCTCAAAACGGCGATGCCGATGGATCCGCCCTTTTTATGCGTTTTTCGCAACTGTTTCCGCCTGGAAACGGCCGAAACGCTTGAATTCACCTACAGTGCCGACGAACACTGTGTGCTTTACTGCGACGGCGCGCCGATTGCCCGGGGGCCGGAGCGCGGCACGCCGCAGCGCTGGTTCACCGGCTCCGTCAGCCGGGAACTTCCTCCCGGCGAACATGTTCTGACGGCGGCGCTCTACTGTTTCGGGCCGACGATGACCGCCTATGGACAAATGTCGGTGCGGTACGGCTTCCTGCCGCTGCATGACAATGGCGTACTCGCCCCGGAGTGGGAATATCAAAATGCACCGGGATGCTGTTTTCTCAACACGTGGAACGATTGGGCGTCATATCCGCATATTTTGACCGATGAAGATTTCAATTGGCAGATCTTCGCCGGAGCCGGAGGCGACTGGTGCAAACCGGAATCCTTCGAGGATGACCGCTGCCTCGCGCCCGCCGGGCTTCCGCCGATGCGCATGGACGAAATCACCGATTATCAACGTTGCGGAACATTTTTCCTCTTTCCCGACTACATCACCGCCTACGGTGAATATGAGTTCTCCGGTATTGGCGAAGTTCGGCTGCGCTGGATCGAACCCGGCTGCGACCCGGCGGCCGTCACCCCCGAATTTCTCGCGACCCGGAAACCCGGTTCAGCCTTCCGCTGTCTCTCCGGCCCCGGTGACCGTTTCCGCGTCAGCGGCCAACGCATTCATTGGCACGACTACCGCTGGCACGCCGGGCGTACGCTGGAAATGACGTTTTTCGGAGATGTGAAGCTCGAATCGGCCCGATTTTTCCAGACCGGTTATCCGTTGAAACTGTGCCGGAATCTGGAAGTGCCCGGCGACGCCGCGTTGACCCGCCTGTTGAAGCGCTCGTGGCATACCATTGAAGTATGCTGTGCCGAAACCATGATGGATTGTCCCTACTACGAACAACTCCAATATATCGCGGACACCCGGCTTCAGGCACTTGGGCTCTACGCGGTCACCGACGATTTCCGGCTGATCGAAAAAGCACTGCGGCAGTTTGCGGAGGGACAGCTTGAACACGGCGCGATGTGCTGCCGTTATCCGAGCCGCGAAGCGCCCGGTTACGTGCCGGAAGCAGGCGAACTCTACCGGATTCACATTCCGGCGTTCACGGCGTTCTGGATTCAGCTGGTGCACGACCATGCGCTGCTGCGCCGGAACGACGAGCTGACGCGGCAACTGCTCCCTTCGGCGCGTCGCGCGGCGGCATATCTGGAGCATTGCCTCGGTGAAGACGGCTTGCTCCATGTTCCGGGTTGGAACTTCATCGACTGGGTGGATGATTGGGATGCGGGATTCCCGCCAGGCTGCCGGAACGGCGAAGGATGCACGCTGAATTTGATTTTCATCCGCTCGCTCCGCGATTTGGCGGATCTGGAACGGGTGTTCGGCACGCCGGAGAACCGGGAACACGCCCTCCGGGTTGCGGAAACACTTGAAAAACAGGTGCGCGCGCATTATTATATCTCCGACAGCGGTTGTTTCGCGGAAAATCCGGAATGCGACTGCATTACCGAACACGCTCAGGTCTGGGCATTGCTGGCGCTGGGGGAAACGGCTGTCATTCCGGCGCTGGAAACGGGAACCCTGACGGAGTGCGGGATTGCATTTTCGTTCTATTACCTGACCGCGTGCCGAACATTCGGTCTTGAAACCCTTTTCCGGAAGCGGTTTGACAAATATCTGCAAACGGCGTCGGCGCCGGAATTGCGCACGATGCCGGAATTGTTTTTGAATGATTGGTGGCTTCGCTCCAATTGTCATGCCTGGGGGGCGCATGCGCTTCACTGGCAGTTCGGCACCCGATCGATCCTCGATCCGATTCCTGTATTTTGAACCAGAGAGAAAGAATCGTATGAATTATAAAACATACCTGGATAAAGTCTACGGATGCTGGCTTGGAAAATGCATCTGCGGCTCCATCGGCGCCCCCCTGGAAGGGTGCAAACAGCTTTTCGATTATCAGTTCAAACCGGAATTCTGGCGGCTTACGCTGCCGAACGACGATCTTGAACTCCAGATTTTATGGCTCAATGTCATTGAAAAAATCGGGCTGGATTTCGATTCCGACGATCTGGCCGATGCGTTTCTTGAGAATGTTACCTACAATCCGGGGGAATATGCCAGTTTCAAACGCAATTACCGGCGCGGGATTCACCCGCCGACGTCCGGCAGTTATAATAACTTTTATTATCATGAAGGCATGGGATGCTGCATCCGGGCGGAGATTTGGGCCTGTCTTGCGGCGGGCGATCCCGCCCTGGCTGCAAGGATCTGCCGCCTCGACGGCCAACTGGATCACACGGAAGAATCCATCCATTCGGAATGTTTCATCGCAGCCCTGGAAGCCGCCGCATTTCGGGAGAACGATTTGGAAAGATCGCTGGAATGTGCCGGAAACATCATTCCGGCGGACTCGAAGCTGGCCCGTCTCATCAACGATGTATGCCGCTGGTGTGATGAAAAACAAGATTGGCGCGAGGTCCGGACGTTGATTATCCGGCACTACGGACATCCCGATTGCACCAATATGTTCCAGAATATCGGGATCACGCTGATGGCGTTGAAAATGTCCGGCGGCGATCTGGAGCGGGCGACCGTCATTGCGCTCAACAGCGGTTATGACACCGATTGTACCTGCGGCATTGCCGGAGCGGTGCTCGGTATTCTGGCAGGAGCCGAAAAGCTTCAGCGGACCTTCGGCTTGTCCGATACCGGTTTCGTCACGACATTCGATGTGCACCGGCCGTCCGACCGTATCGAGCGTCTGGCAAACGATGTCGCCCGTTTGGCCGCCGAAGTGGAACGCGTTTGGCATCGCGCGTTTCCCATCTGCGACCTGCCGCCGGAGGTCGCGGAATTTCGTTTGCCTGTACGAAAACGCCGTTTCCGTTTTGAAAGCGGTTACGACGGCCTTCCGGTCGTCGAGGCGGGAGGCGAAATACGTTCAACGCTCACGATACACAATCTGTCGGAGAAGGCTTTCCGCGGAATTCTGAACCTGGCGTCGGATACATTGAATCTTCAATACGACGCCAATATCGCCATTGCCGCCGGAGGAAGCGTTTCCGTTCCCGTCCTCTGCCGCCATCCGGATTCCGGGCGGATCACCGACACCAACCTCATTCAGGCGGAGCTGGACGGCGCCGTTTATCAATGGGGAATCGCCGCCGCGGTCACCTATCATGTTTACGGTCCGTTTTTCGGGAATTTCGACGATATTCCGCAGATTGATCTTTGCGGACCGCCTTACGGGACGCTGCTTCCGCAAGGAGAATTCATCAACCGCTTCACGGCTTTGCGCAACTATCATCTCAACAGCCGCGCCGGACTCGACATCGCCGGACTTGATGAACAAGCCCTGATTTCCGGCACACTGGAAACACCGCCTGACGGCAGTATCGTCGCGTGGGATGATCTGATTCCCATTGACTCGGCTTTTGGTTATCAGGGGCCGGCGGTGTTCTACCTGACACTGCAATTTTCCACGCCGGAAACCATGCGAATGCCGATCAGCATCGGTCACAGCGGCCCCGTCCGGTTCTGGCTGGATGGACGCGAACTGGTGCGCAGCAACCTGGAAACCTGGCACACGCCGGAAAATCTCAATTTGGAACCTGTTGATTTGTGCGCCGGAAAACATCTGGCCGTCTGCAAAGTCGTTCGGAACGGCGGCGCCGTCAAATTGAGCATCCACTATAAAAACAGTTTCCGGCCGTCGGAGAGTCCGGACGCGCCTTGTACAAATTTCACATTTTACCGGTAACCCGGAGAAAGCGATACAGCCTGTGGAAATATGGGAAAAGGGGATCGTGCTCTTTGCGAACTATTTTGAGTTCAGCGAAGCGGATGTTTTTCACTATCCGCAGGTTCAGAGCCGTTGCCTGGTCTATTGCCGGAGCGGATGCGGTACGATCGTCATCAACAATGAAACCTTCCAGGTGTCGCCGGGAGATTTTTTCCTGACCACCTGGAATCACTCGATCAGCTACCGGCCCGATCCGGAACATCCCTACATTCTCTGTTGCGTGCACGTGATTCCGTCGTTCCCGGAGCAACAGGAAATTTATTTCGTGCCATTCCATTTTCCTTTGCCGCAATATCCGGAATACCTGCTCCGCAAGGATGAACCGCTCCCCGGATTTGAAAAATTGTTTCACATTGTATTGCCGGCCAACGCCTCTCTGGTTCAGCTGCTGAAATATGTCGTCTTAAGCTACGAGCGGCAATGTCCGGAGCGGCTGCTGCGCAATTTCGTTCCGATGCTGGTTTATGAATTGCTGCTGTTGCGGAGCGCCGCCGGGAAACCAGAGTCCCCCCAGTTGCAATTGATCGTCAGCGAAATCGACCGCCATCTCGAAGATCACGACATTCTCGGGTGGGTCCAGAAACGCACCGGGCTTTCCACTGCCACCATCTACCGGGTGATGCGCCAGGAATATAAAATGACGCCGGGACAATTCATCCGGCGCCGGAAACTCAGCTTCGCCGCCGAACTTCTCCGTGAAAACTGCATCAGCATCACCGACGTCAGCGAACGGCTCCACTTCTGCGACCCCTTCTATTTTTCCCGGCTGTTCAAGCAGGAGTTCGGCAGCAGTCCGTCGCACTATCGGAAAATGCCGGCGGTACTGGACTTCCCGCCGTTGCGGCGTTCGTATTTCGAGGAGAACATCCGGCAGAAATTCGGCCGGGTTTACCAATTGGATGACGAGAGAGACAGTCCGCCCAAAAGTACGAAAACAGCAAAAAAACAATAGCGTCATATGATTTCGATTTCGCGGGCTTCGTTCAAGTAGCCGCCGCCGGCGATATACTGGGTGAGCGTCGGCGTCAGGGCGGTTTCATAGTTGAAATGGAGGTGGCCGGTGAGAACCGCCTTGACCTGCGGGCAACTCTTCACTTCTTCGATAAAGCGAAGCGTGGGATCATCGGGTTTCTGCTGGACCGCGCGCTCGGCGGGATAAGGTGCGAGAAGCGCCTCCGGGGTTCCGACCAGATAGGCGCATTGATTGCGGCGGTTGACCATCATTTCGTGATAGAGTTCGTCGGTATGGATGGGGTTGTGCATCATAAGGACGATGGGGAATCCTTTGGCGGCTTCTTCGCGGAGGCGGTCGAGGGCGGAATCCAGAAAGAGGTAATAGCCGTTGTCGACGGCGACGAAATTGACGCCGCGGAAGATGCGTGAGGCGAAACGGAGGGAATTCGGGAAGGCGTCCTGTACGGCTTTGAAATGTTTCTGCTTATATTCCTCGTCTTCGACGGCTTCGCCGACGTACCGGCTGAACTCATGATTCCCGGTGGCGAAGAAGTAGTCGACATCGCGGAGTTTTTCGGTCACATAATCGAGGTTGGCGTAGGAGACGAAATCGATGAGGTCGCCGGTATGGACAATGAGGTCGAAATTCTTCGCGTGTTCGAGGGCGCGGTCAAAGTTGCCGGGCGCGTCGGAAAAGTATTGGAAACGGTTCTTCGCAAGTTGCTGTTTCCGTTCGTTATCGCGTTCGTCGGCGAACGCGATATGGGTGTCGGAGAGGTGAAGCAGCCGGAGAGGGGCGGGCAGGCCGATTTTGATGGTGGAACGGGCTATTTTCATGACGTGTCCTTGGGATTTTGGGGATTCATTTACTGTACCACGAAAATGGGGGGATGCAAGGGGGAGATAGGACTTTTTAGTGGGGAGGCGGAGCCGACCGGGTCCAGGGCCTTTTTTGCCTGCGGCAAAAAAATGAAGCCGCAAGGCTTCGCTTCATACCGCGCAGCGGTGCTTCATATCTCCGATGCTTCATGTGCCGAAGGCACGCTTCATTTTTCTCTCCGCCTTGCGATGAAGCATTGCCTCCGGCAATAGGAAGCACCGCTGACGCGGTATGAAGCGCGCTTCGCGCATGTTGGGAAGGGGGGGGTATCCCCGTGTGGCGTGGTAAGATCGGACACGTTACGGCTTTAAAAATCGTGGGCGCCTGACAGGGGTCGGGGTCTGTTTGACCTGGCGGTCAAAACAGACCGTCGCCCGCCTGGTGGCGGAAAATTTTTTGCAAAAAATTTCCTTGTTTAACGTCACCGGCGCGCGAGAAAACTTTAGGCTCCGCCTCAAACTCCGCCAAAGGGTTATGCACCCTTTGGAATCCGCACCAGGGCCGAAAGGCCCTGGACCCGGTCGGCTCCGCCTCCCCCTATCTTGTCAAATGGTATGCCAGCACGCCGCCTTCGAAACCGCAGCTGTCCACCTCAAACCGGCTTACCCCCTCCGCAACCATGCCGAGCTCTTCCCCATCCGCCGCCAGCGCCGCGACACGCCATTGTCCGGGCAGCTCAACCGTGGCCCTGCCGCGTTCGATCAGATGCGGCAATTTTCCCCAATCCTCCAGCAAAGTTCCCATCCGGTCGCGAAACCGGATTCCGGTCGTGGTGATGTTGGTCAGGTGAATCAGGAGGACGCTCCGGCTGCGGGCAAGCGGTTCGCCGTCGAGGGAGAGAGCGGCGACCGTCATAAAGGCGTCCGCATTCTCTATTTTGAGCAAGCCGGCGGCGAGATTCCCGCCCGGCAGCGTCACGCTTTCGGTGAGCGGGGTAATCACGGCGAAGGTTCCGGCTTCGCGGTCGAGCTTCAAACGCGGATCGGCGGCAACTTCCGTCCCCGGCCGGTAAAGCGCCACCCCTTCCGGCAACGGTTTCCCGGCTGGATGCGAGCCGATCTGCGCGTTCAACCCGAGTTCGCTGAAGCTCTCCGGGAACTCCCGTTCCGGGGCGTCCGCCGAAACCGGATACGAATACTTCGCTTTCGCCGGAGTCAGGTCGCCCCGGCGGAAGAGCATGAGGATAATCCGGTCGCTGAACTGCTGCATCGGGTCGTTGGCCGCGTTGAAGGTGCCGCCGGGGCGCTGATTTATGACCGCGTCGGCGCTGTGGCTCCAGGCGAAACGCCAGAGACCGCCCCAATCCTGCAACGCGGCGTAAGCGCCGATCAGGGGGCCGCCTTCGGCACGGTGAATGTTCGGGTTGCAGTAATTGAATTCGGTGACGAAAAAGGGTTTCCCGAAAATGCGGGTCGGCATCATCACCCGGGGAAGCAACGCACCGCGCCGGATCGCCGAGCCCTGGTCGTAGCGATGGGGCAGACTCCAGCTTTTCTCCGGGAAATCGGGGTGGGCGAAGTACTGGTGATTGTCCACCAGGTCGAAGCGGTCCCGCAGCAGGGTGAGCGGCAGAAAGTGGAGATAGTTCAAACTGGTAACCATCGTTTTCAACCTGAGCTCGTTTTTGAAGAAATCGATCTGCTCCTCAAGCACCTTCGCCTGAAGTTGATTCAGGAACCGGTGAAATTTACTTTCGCCGGACTCTTTGAATTTCGCCAGATAGCGTTTTTCCAGCTCGGGGAAACGGTTCCAGCAGTTGGAGAGTGTCTCCTCGTTGACCAAATTGAGGCAGACCAGCGCCGGATCCTCCCCCCAGGTCATGCCAGTGTAGGGGTTGCGGTGCTCCATCCAGCGCCGGGCGAAGGTCTTCCAGTTTTCCATCGCCCGGGGCTCGAGCGGCAGGAGGCCCTTCAAAACCTGTCCGCGGCCGTAGTCAGAAATCCCATCTCCGGCCTTCAGCATCCGGCTGGTATAGAGGTCGGTCGTGATGAAAATTCCACTTTCTTTCATTTTGGCGAAAAGATAATCGAGCCGGTCGAGCCGGTCGGGGTCGAGTGTGACCGAATCCGCGCTTTCAGAACTCACCAAGCCATTGTCATGATGATGCAGCCGCAGGGCGTTGTACCCCATCCGAACGAAGTAGGAGGCAAGTTCGTCGACCGTCTCGTTATCCAGGAAATTTGCGCTCATGCAAAGATTCGTGCCGTAAAGCCGGATCTGTTTTGACGGAGCATTTTCGAAGGTCAGCCGGCCGCCGGCGTCGGAACGGATAAAACCGTATTTCCCGGCGGGAGCATCCTGGAATCGCGAAAAATCCAATGGACTCCCGGCGAGAATCCGGCGCTCGAAATGCAGCTCCCGCCAGCGCTCCCCTTGCCCGAGCGTCACTGCCTTCTCCCGCGTTTCGGGAACGGGACCGGGCGAGAATGCCAGATCGAAGGCAATCTCCGCTTCCCGAATCTCGCCCTCGCCCGGAGTAAAGTAAATCCGCACTGAAACCGTATCCCGCCAACGGCGGTTGTCTTGTACATAGAGGTTGAGTTTTCCTGCCACGGTGAACCCGAATCCGCCCGGAAATCCAATGGACAGGCTCTCCGCCGGAGCGGCCGCCCGCAGAACCATATTGTCGTAAGCCGACGGAATTGGAATTTCTGAGCCGTCCACAGTAAGCTTCCCCGTCGGCAGCGGCAGCGTGAGGTTCATGCAGACCGCACGACTTTCGGCCGGAGCCGTGAAGCGGACAAAACTTTGAAAACGGTAACGGTTTTCCCCGCTCTTTCGCAGCGTCCAATTCAGCGTTCCCGGAACGCCGTCGCAGGTGATTTCACCGGTAAAGCGCCGCTCTCCTTCTACCTCTTCAATCCTGGGCTCCCGGATCCCGGCCCAGCGCCAGGTACGGTTGGCGACGGCGGGTTGAAGCGTCATGTTCCCGATCTTCCAGGAACCGTCCGGCTCCTGGGTGGGCAATTCCAGGGCGTTCACGGCGATTGCCGCAACGCAGAACAGGATCAACAGCCGCTTCCAGTCAATTCGCATAGGGATACCAGGACGCGGCCTGACGCATTTCGGTATGGCTCGTCGGCGCAACGTGCCCGTCGAAAAAAAGAACATTGACCTTCTGCGCGTGAACAAAATGAATCGCGTTGGCGATGAGATAGTTGTAGATGGCGCCCGCCATGTTCAGCTTCATCCCCCAATCACCGCCGGGAGAAACGGAGTTATAGGTTTCCGAATGGTGGAATTTAACGGAAGGATTTTTCACCCGGGTGTAACGGTAAATGTAAGCCCAATCGCCTTTTCCGGTATCAGCACCGAGGAAGTTATACAGCCCGTCGGCGTTCTTGGAGTAGGTGGAGATCGCCACGTTCCCCGTATCGGGATCGGTGGGCAGGTTGATTTTTTCCGGGCAAACACGTTTGAAGGGAACCACCCGGGCGGTGGTGGAGGTAATCAGGAACCCGGTATTTTCGCACTCGATCCCGAGATAACGGTAAAACGCAGCATTGTAGTGCCACTGCTGCCCCCAGTTGGAATTCTTGAGCCGGACATCGAAGTCTTGATTGTCCATCGAATAGAACAGATTCGCACTGCCGACCGCTTTCAA
>JAVBSA010000224.1:0-4111 GCA_031556915.1 Victivallis sp. | reverse complement strand
ATAACCAAGAAAACAAAACAGATAGCGAACAATTCCAAAACACTTCACAAAGGAAATGAGTGTTATGAAAGCGAAAAAACGGTTTACTTTAATCGAACTCCTGGTTGTGATCGCGATTATCGCAATCCTGGCATCCATGCTGCTGCCGGCGTTGAGCAAGGCGCGCGATAAGGCGAAGAATACCTCTTGCATGAATAATCTCAAGCAGATGGGGGTCGCGGTTGGCTTTTACAGCGGCGGTGAATTTTTTCCCGCCCGGGCGATTCCGGAAGACACCGGCGGCGGTTATTATACCTGGCCGCAATTCCTTGCCCAGAACATGGGGGTCAACGCCCATTGGGCTGAGCGTGACAAGCTCGTTATAAAATGGCTGACTTGTCCGCTTCTGGTGAGGCCGGACTGGTCAAAAAAACCGACATGGATCAGTTATTGCTTCAATGGCGGAGACGGAAACGTGGCAGAGACGGCTCCCGTCAAATTGTCGCGGGTGAAGGGATATTTCCCCACTGCCGCAACCGCTCCGGTCAAGGGACAGATCATCTTGATTACCGATCATAACAATGGTGTGGACTTCCCTGCCAATAGCTCCACTACCTGGTGGAACTTTCTCGGGAATGGTCATCCCGACGGAACGCGGAATGCGCTCATGTCCGGATTGCATGTGAAAAGAATTGAGCCCGCGGTCTCGGCGGACGCCACGCTTGAGCGCACCTACTATGGTTGGCGGTATAATGAGTGATATCCTGATGAACCAACGCATTCGCCTGGCCCTGGTCGGCCTTAACTTCGGCCGCCATATCGTGGAATCCGAACTGCTCTCGGGCAGCGGATTCCGGCATATCGAGCTTGCCGGAGTCTGCGATTTCGACCGTGAAAAAGCCGCCGGTCTCGCCGCGCAATACGGCGTCCGCCATTACGGGACGCTCGAGGAAATCCTGAAAGATCCCTCCGTCGAAGCCGTCGCCCTCTACACCCCGCCCCACGGCAGGAGCCGGATGATCGAACAGTCTCTCCTGACCGGCAAACACGTCATGGCCACCAAACCCTTTGAAGACGACGCCGGCGCGGCCCGGCGGGCGCTCAATATGGCGAGGATGCGGGGTAAGATTGTGCACCTCAACTCGCCCGCGCCGCTCTCCTGTGACGAGTTCATCCGCTTTCGCGAGTGGAACGAGGAATTCTCCCTCGGCCGCCCCGTCACCGCCTTCTGGGAGACCCACGCCCGGTACTCCGAACAAGCCGACGGCTCCTGGATGGATAACCCCGGGCTCTGCCCCGCCGCCCCGATTTTCCGGCTGGGAATCTACGGAATCAGCGACCTGGTCGAACTCTGCGGCCCCGCCGCCGAGTGCCGGATCATCCAGAACCGCACCGAAACCGGCCGCCCCACCATGGATAACGGAATGCTCTCGATCCGTTTCGAAAACGGCTGCCTCGGCTGCATCGCCGCCTCATTCCGGGTGGACAACGGTTCCCCCTACCGCAACACGCTTCTCGTTCACTACGAACACGGAACCGTCACCCGCTCCATCCCCGGCACCCTGATGCCGAACGATCAGATTCTGATCGGCCTCCAGGCGCGCGGCGTCACCCGGCAGGAAATCCTGAGCGACGCCAACCGCTCCGGGCAATATCAGTGGGCCGAGTTCCAACGAGCCATCCGGGAAGGCCGGACCATCGAACAATCTTACATTGAGCGAATTGTCGGCACCGTCGAGCTGGTCAACGCTTTCCGCAGTCAAGCCTCCTCGCACGTTTCCGCAATATCCTGGGCGTAAATGCAGTACTGCGTTGTCCATTTTGTGACCACGAAATACACGAAATACACGAAAAAAAATCAAAACGAAATTTTTCCTCTCCCCTTTCGTGTTTTTCGTGTATTTCGTGGTCAAATTAAACTGTATTGTCGTTAAAACACCCGGCTTCTCTTGCATTTTCGGGTAAGCGCGCCTATTTTTAGTGGTATGCGACAAAAGAAATTGAAACGGACGGAAATCGTTGTCTCCGAGCTTTGCCTCGGATTGAGCCAGCTTGGGGTGGATTCCGGTGTGCCGGAGGCGGAAGATCTGCTTGACCGCTTTGCCGACGCCGGCGGGAACTTTGTCGACACCGCCCGCGTCTATTCCGACTGGGTTCCGGGGGAGAAGGGGCGCAGTGAACGGCTGTTCGGCGACTATCTGCGGAGCCGCGGCAGCCGCGACCGCTTTGTGATCTGCACCAAGGGCGGTCACTTCGACCTTGCCGAACCGCAGAAAAGCCGGGTCCGTCCCATTGAAATCACCGCCGATATCGAGTTGAGCTTACAGGCGCTCGGCACCGACCGGATCGATCTTTATCTTCTGCACCGCGACGCTCCCGACCTGCCGGTGGAGCTGCTGCTTGAGACGCTCGAAACGGCGCGCAAAGCCGGGAAAATTCTGGAATACGGCGTGTCGAACTGGAGCCCGGAACGGATCCGGGAGGCGGCGCAAAAGAAAGGGTTCCGCGGGCTCCGGGTCGATCAGGAGATGATCAATTTCGGCTCAGGGGAACACAATCCGCCGAACGATCCGAGCCAGAGGGTCTGGGAGCGCGCCAATGCCGTTGCAGTGCGCGAAGCCGATTGCGCGGTCATGGCTTTTTCAGGACAGGCGGGCGGATTCTTCCAGAAGGTCGCCGCGGGCGTGCCCCCGGAGCGGGCGGGCGCGTTCTACAATACGCCCGGCAACCTCAAACGCGCGGAAACACTCCGCCGGCTTTCACTCGAGACCGGCATCGGCATCGGCGCGTTGCTGCTGCTGTACCTGATCCAGGCCGAAACGCTTCAGATTTTTCCGGTGGTCCGCTGCCGGACGCGCGAACAGCTCGCCGACACCTTGCAAGCCGTCGAACACAGTGAAACCCCGGTCGATTTCGGTTCGCTGCGCGACTTCGAATAGTGAGCCAATTGCAAAACTATTTTGCCCGCTTTTGCGTTTTGCCGGCCGCTTTTGTCGCCTTGAGATGCTTTTTTGCGTAGCGCTGCTACGCCTGAAGCATCTCAAAACGACAAAATCGGCCGGCAATCCGGCAAAATCATGACAAAAAAGTAGTTTCGCAATTGGCTCTGTCGCTTTGAATTGTTGAACAGAGTCTCAAGCGAGGTGTTCTTTGTCTCTGAAATTAGCTTATTCCGCCCGTTTCAAACGCGATTATGTCGCGGCGGCGGCGGTTGTCATCTTTTTCGCCATCGTCCTGGCCGAACTGGCGTTGGCGGTCAGCATTCCGTCTTACCTGAAGCGCGAAAACGCCATGGCGCTCCAGGTGCGCCGCCTTCAGCTTCGCACCACCTATGACAGTGCCAGGTATTTCGCCGACCATGTCAAGATCAAGGGGGGGGAGACCTCCGAAATGGAACTGCGGCTGGTCCGTTGGGGGCTGGACGCCCTGGCGCCCTACCTGCGGGAATACTCGGGCGACCTGACGAGCGACGAGATCGGCGAACTCGATACTGCGATCAAAGAGATGCAGCGGGTGATGGTCCGGCTCCGGGACAAAGGCGCATATAGCGTGGAGCGTACGCTGGATACCTCCGTTTATGTGGATTCCATATTGAAAAAGACCGAGGTGCCCCAATGACCCCCGAAAAACTGGCCGGAATCGTCCGGCAATTCTCCGGCAAACGGATCGCCGTCGTCGGCGACCTGATGCTTGACGTCTATCTCTGGGGCAAAGTGACCCGGATTTCGCCGGAGGCTCCCGTGCCGGTGGTCAATATCCTGCGCAGCACCTGCTGCCTCGGCGGCGCAGCCAATGTGATGCGGAACGTGGCGACTCTCGGCGGCAGCGCGATCGCCTTCGGCGTCGTCGGAGCCGACCAGACCGGCGCGGACCTGGAAAAGGAACTTCACAGTTATAAAATCGCGCTGGCCGGCGTGATGCGCGACGAAAGCCGCCGCACCACCGAAAAGCGGCGCGTGATCGCCGGATTCCAGCAGCTTTGCCGCGAGGATTACGAAGATATTCACCCGGTCTCCACGGAGATCCGGCGCGAGATCGTCGACCGGATTCTCGGCCTGGTGCGCACCAACGCGGTCGATGCGGTGATTTTCGAGGATTACCGCAAGGGCGTCCTCGCCGATTGGATGCTCCG
>JAVBSA010000206.1:0-6292 GCA_031556915.1 Victivallis sp. | reverse complement strand
GGGTCTGTTTGACCTGGCGGTCAAAGCAGACCGCGCCCGCCTGGTGGCGGAAAATTTCGTACGAATTTTTCCTTTTTCAGCGTCACCGGCGCGCGAGAAACCTTGAGGCTCCGCCTCAAACTCCGCCACAGGGCTGTGCGCCCTTTGGAAACCGCACCAAGGCCGAAAGGCCCTGGACCCGGTCGGCTTCGCCTCCCCACACAAAAAAAACGGCGCGGTTCCCCGCGCCGTCTTTTCAAGCCCGTCTGAAGCTTACTTCTTCTTCGCCTGGGCAATTGCCACGCGAACTTTCGCCTTGCAGCGATCAAGATAAGCCTTGCGGCGGATACGCTTTACGATTTTGCTCAGTTGCTGACCCATGATGTTCTCCCGCTATCTTAGTGATTTAAAATGCAATAAGCAGTCTAAATATAGTGCCGCAAACGGAAAATTCAAATAAAACTATTCTTTTTCGTTTCTTTTTTCCGAAAATGGTCTATTTTATATAGATACGTCATTTCGGAGGGTTTATGAAACGTTTTTCGCTCTTTCTCCTGGCATTCATGCTGCTGGGCTCATTTCTCTTTGCCGTTACGCCGGAAGAACTGAAGACACAATCCGGCCGCGCCACCGTAAACGCCTGGCCCGACGCCGATACCGTGCTCCTTTTCGACTGGCACCACGTTTCCGTCAACACCGACGGAACCGCAGTCGAAAAAGACGATTTCTACCAGAAAGTCCTCACCGAAGCCGGGCGGCGCGAACTGCGCGAACTCACCTTCTTTTTCAACGAAACCTACGAAAAAGTCGAAATCCCCCTTCTCGAAGTCGTCAAGGCCGACGGCGCCGTTGTTCCGGTCGACGTGGCCGGGAACAGCAAAGTCCAGATCGAACCCTCCCAGATGGGAGCGAATATCTACGATCCGGCCAACAAAATATTCAGCGTCTCCATCCCGGAACTGGAAATCGGCGACGTCGTTCACGTCGTCGCCGTACAAACCATCGCAAAGCCGCGGATTCCCGGCGTCTGGAGCGATATCTTCGTCCTTCAAGCCAACACCCCCATGCTTCACTACGAAGTCGCCGTCGATACCCCCAAAGAAAAACCCCTCGGCGCAATCCGGCTGAAAGATGAGGTCAAAGGCGCCGTCACCTTCACAAAAGAAGAAAAAGACGGCCGGATCTTCTACCGCTGGGTCGCGCTCGACGTCCCCCAGATCGTGCCGGAACCGGATATGCCGCCGCTCTACCTCTGCGTTCAACGCCTGCTGGTCAGCACGGCCAAAGACTGGCCCGAAATTTCCCGCTGGTACTACAAGGTGAGCCGCCCCCGCCTCGACGCCGTGACGCCGGAAATCCGGGCGAAAACCGCGGAGCTCATCCAGGGAAAAAATACGCCGGAAGAAAAAATCATGGCGCTCTTCCAATTCGTCTCCCAGCAGATCCGCTATATGGGAATCACCGCCGAAACCGAAGCCCCCGGCTACGAACCCCACGATGTATCCATGACCTTCAACCAGCGGTACGGAGTCTGCCGCGACAAAGCGGCGCTGCTGGTTTCCATGCTGGAATTGGCCGGGCTCAAGGCTTACCCCGTTCTCTTTATGAGCGGCCAGCCCAAAGACGACGAAGTGCCGAACGCGAACTTCAACCACGCCATCGCCGCGGTGGAACTGACGCCCGACAAGTATATGCTGATGGATCCCACCTACGAAACCACCACGGAACTGTTCCCCTCGACCATGACCAATATGAGCTTTCTGGTGGCGAAACCGGGGGGCGACGTCCTGCGCCGCTCCCCCCTGGTGCCGACCGCCGGGAATCTGCTCAAAATTTCGACCACTGCCGAAATCTCGCCCGACGGCACGCTCCGCGGCAGCAGCACGCTGGACTTTCTCGGCGTCAACGACCAGATCTACCGCGACGCTTTCTCGCGCTGGCCGCTCGATTACCGGCGGCAGTTCTTCGCCTCGCAGCTGAGGCGCTCCCTCGGGGGGGCGGAGCTGGAAAGCCTGAGCGTCTTCCCGGAAGACGTGCGGGATATGACCCGGGGCCTCTCCGTACGCCTCACCTTCCGCGCGGAAAACGCGCTCGCTTCCGGCGCGCCGGTCTCTTTGCTGGAGCCCCCCATCTTCGGAACCGGGTTCGGCGCGGTCAACTTCGTCCTCGGCTCGGTGGGGTTGGAGGAACGCAAATTCCCGATGATCCTCTTCGCCAACTGCGGCGTCCAGGAAAATTTTACCCTCACCTTCCCTCCGACGGTAAAGCTCGCCTCCCTCCCCGGCGGCGCCACCATCACGGAGCCGGGCGTCGTCAATTTCAAACGTTCGTTTGAGAGCAATAAAAACATCTTTTCCGGCAACAGCTATTTCTCCATCGACACAGTGGAGCTGACCCCCTACGCCTACGGCAAACTCAAGGACGCCCTGAAACGAATCGAGGCGGCGGGCGAGGCGCTCCCCATTGTGGCGCCCGATTTCGCAACCGCGGCAAAACTGGGCCGCGAAGCCTTCGCCGCGGCCGATTCGATCCTGCTCGACTCCGCAACCGTGGTGAAAACCAATGACGGCAAAAGCTACACCCGCACCGACAAAGTCAAACGCAAGGTGTTGACCTATGCCGGAGTCAAAAGCTGTTCCGAACTCAAAATCAACTACAACCCCGCCTGGGAAACGGTGGAGGTAAAAGCCCGGATCACCGCTCCGGACGGCAGCGACCAAACGCTCGCCCCCAATGAAATCAATCGCATGGACGCTCCCGGCGCAGCCGCGGCTCCGCGTTATCCGGCGGGCAAAGTCCTGATCGCCAGCCTGCCCGGAGTCGTTCCGGGCGGCACGATCGAATATTCCATCACCTACACCGCGAAAGACCTGCCGTTTCTGCACCTGGCAATGAGCTTTGCCGAAGACGCCCCCATCATAAGCAAAAGTTTCACGCTGGAGTTTCCCGAAAAACTTCTGCCGCGCATCACGGAACTCCCCAAGCATGTCGCTTATTCCGAGGAGAATCAGGGCGGATTCCGCAAGCTGCACTGGGTCGCCAGGAACGTACCGCAGCTTCCGGCGGAACCGGGCCGCCCGCAGCCCTGGCTGTTCGCGCCGTCGGTTCTCGTCAGTTTCGGCGATTACTCCTCATTCAGCAAAGAACTCTCCGACACGCTCGATGCGGCCGCGGCCGAGGCTCCCCTGGCGTCGGAACTGGCAAAAAAAATTGCGCCCGTCTCCATGCGCGTCGATGCGCGCGCCATCGCGATCCGCGATTATGTGGCCAAAAACATCCGGGCGGCGGGGCCCGGTTTGAATGCGCTCCCCTGGAGTTGTTTCTCCGCCCCCGACGTGACGCTGCAATCCGGTTACGGGAACTCCGCCGACCGGGCGATTCTGCTCGGCGCAATGCTGAAGGCGGTCGGGGTGGAATACCGTTTCGTCGCGGCTTCCAACCTCGGCTACGCGCAGATCGCGGCGCGATTGCTCAACCGCGCTCCCCGCAATCTCTTCCATGAAGCGCTCGTTTACCTGCCCGGTTTCGACAGCTACCTCAACGATACAAATGAATACGCCAACTTCGGAACGCTCCGGCTGGAAAATATGACCGCCCTTTTCCTGGAAACCGGCCGGCTGATCCAGCTGCGGCCCGGCCGCAAAAACGATACCATGCGGCACAACGTCTACCATCTCCGGCTGCACTCCGACGGCAGCGCCGAGCTGGAGGGCGAACAGTTCTTTTACGGAACGCTCCATGAATCGATGAAGCAGAGCTTCGCGGAGATGACCCCGATCCAGCAGCGGCAGTTCTGGGAGTCGCTGGCGGCCGGAATCTCCCAGCTCGCCGAATTCAACGGCAAAAAAAGCGCGGCGTTCGACACCTACCCCGGCAAACTTGCTTTCCGGCTCAAAATCCCGGAATACGCGGTGACGAGCGGCAAATTCATGCAGTTCGCCCTGCCCGATTTCGGCGCGCTCTCCGGCATGGTGCAAACCGCCTCCTCGATCCGCAAAACACCGCTCTGGCGCAACACCGCCGCCAAAACAACCGCGGAATACCGGGTCGAACTGCCCCGCGGCTTCCGCACCGTGGACCTCGGCCAGGCCAGGCTGGAATCCGGCCGGGTCGGGTCGGCCCACTTCTACCGTTACGTGACCGGCGAAGAGGATGCCTTTCAGATCGAATGCGGCGTGACCCTTCCGGTCGAATTCGTCGCTTCGCTGGACTATGACCGCCTGACCGAAGTCCAGAAGGACGTTTCGGACATCTCCGCCAGCCGTATCATTCTGCAACAGGATTAACCATTTATGACCATTTTAACTCTCCCGGTCGGCCCGCTCGAGACCAACTGTTTCCTCGTTTATCTCGAAGAAAAAAAACAGCTTTACATCATCGATCCCGGCGGCGACGCAGAAGAAATCGCCGAAACGGCGAAGAAATTCCCCTTCGTACACGCCGCCGTATTGCTCACACACGCCCATTTCGATCATATCTCCGGCCTGGGCGAACTCAAAAAACTCGTCAAACTCGATTTCGTCTGTCTGGCCGACGAAGACAAAACCTTTTATAACAGCCCCGAAAACTGTTATCCGCCCTTCATCCCCCCGGCCAAAGACCTGCCCGCAACCGTCTCCGCCGCCGATACGGACGATTTCGCCGTCATTCCGCTCCCCGGCCATACACCGGGCGGACGCGGCTTCCTCTTCGGCAACGCCCTGTTTTCCGGCGACACCCTGTTCGCCGGGAGCGTCGGCCGCACCGATTTCCCCGGCGGCAACAGCAGGACATTGATGAAAAGCATCCGCGAACAGCTGATGACGCTGCCGGACAATATCGATGTTTATTCCGGACACGGCCCCGCGAGTACCATCGGGCGCGAGCGGCGCGGCAATCCGTTTATCAAAGGTGAAATCATATGATCCAGGGAACTATTTTAGACAACGACCGGTTGAAGGGCGATTATTATCTCGTCCGATTCCACGCCCCCCTGATCTGCGCCGAAGCGCGCGCGGGGCAATTCGTCCACGTCCGCATCAACGACCACTTCGACCGCATCCTCCGCCGCCCCTTCAGCATCCACAACTGCGAAAACGACGCGCTCAGCGTCGTCTACAAAGTCGTCGGGCACGGAACCAAAGAACTCGCGGAACTCCGCAAAGGCGATGTCTGCGATCTCATGGGCCCCCTCGGAATTGGTTTCACCGAACCGCCCGAAGGCGTCGTTCCGGTGCTGGTCGCCGGCGGCTACGGCGCGGCCGCAACCTATCTCCTGACCAAACAGGTGAAAGAACGCGGCGTCTTTTTGATCGGCGCGCGTTCCGAACAGGACGTTCTGCTCACCGACGCCTACCGGGCCGCCGGTTACGACGTGCGGATCGCCACCAACGACGGATCGATCGGCCACAAGGGATTCGTCACCGATCTCATCGACGGCGTCATCGCCGATTACGCCGGCAAAACCCTCTTCTTCTACGGCTGCGGCCCGCACCCCATGCTCATGGCAATGGCGCGGCTGCTGCAAGGCAAAGGACTCCGCGGCGAGCTCTCCATCGACCACCTGATGTGTTGCGGCGTCGGCGCCTGTTTCGCCTGCGTCGTCAAAGTTAAGGCCGATTCGCCGGAAGGATGGGCCTACGCCCGCGCCTGCAACGAAGGACCCGTTTTCAACCTCGATTCCGTTTACGTGGAGTAACATCATGGCCGACCTGACCACACATCTTGGCAAGCTGACGCTCAAAAACCCCGTCATGACCGCCTCCGGCACCTTCGGATACGGTTTCGAATATCATCAATATTACGACATCTCGCAGCTCGGTGCGGTCGTAGTCAAGGGGATCCGCATGGAACCGTCCCCGGGCAACCCCACCCCGCGCGTCGCCGAAGTCACCGGCGGAATGCTCAACGCCATCGGCCTCCAGGGGCCCGGCATCGATCAATTCCTCCGCGGCGAACACTATATGCCGTTCCTGCGCAAAGTCGGAGCAACCGCCATCGTCAATATCTGGGGCAAAACCATCGCCGAATACGGCGAAGTCGCCGAACGCCTCGAAGCCGATAAAGAGGGGATCGCAGCCCTCGAAATCAATATTTCATGCCCCAACGTCAAAGCCGGCGGAGTCGCCTTCGGAACCGATCCCGTCCTGGCGCGCGAAGTCGTCTCCCTTGTGCGCTCCAAAACCTCGATTCCGCTGATCACCAAGCTGAGCCCGAACGTCACCAATATCGCCGATTTCGCCCGGACCGTGGTCGACGCCGGCAGCGATATGGTTTCGCTCATCAACACCATCACCGGCATGGCAATCGATATCGAAAGCAGGCGCCCCAAAAT
>JAVBSA010000490.1:0-7139 GCA_031556915.1 Victivallis sp. | reverse complement strand
CAGCAGGAAAGCGAGCTGCAGGCGGGTCGCCGGCGCGGCATCGGCAGAGGGGGCGCGCGCGAGCGCTTTCTGAAAAATCTCCACGCTCTTGTCGCCGTCCACCAGCCAGGGAATCCAGCGCAAACTCCAGAAAGAAGGTTCCCGCTTGCCTGTCGCGTATTGATCGCCAAGCTCATATTCCCGGTTGACCAGCACGACAAAGTCGGCGTATTCCGGATACTCGGTCAACATTCGTTCGATGGCAAGGAACTCCTGATAAGGCAGTTCGCACATCTGAAGCGCCGCGATGCGGGCGCGGAGCGCATTGGATTTCACCACCGTGGAGTCGGCGTAAAGCTCGGCTTCTTCGAACTGTTTGGAGGCGGAACGGTAATCCCCCGCCTGGTAAGCCTCATGCCCCAGACGGTAGATCTCAGTCGCCTTGGCGTCGTCGCCGGCGGCATGTAAACCCAGCGTCCCGCACAAGAGAACGCCAAAGAGGGCCATCCGGAAAAACTTCATCGCGCCTCCTTTCAAACAGGTTACATCAGCTTCAAGCCGGGCAGATCCTGAACGTCGATGAAACCCTGAACACGGTTATCATCATCGACCACAACAATATCGTCCACGCGGCGATTCTCCAACACCTTGATGACTTCGACGGCAAGCTGCTCCGCCTTGACGGACACGGGGTTGCGGGTCATCACCTTCTCCATCGAAAGCTCCAGGACCGACATGTCCTTTTCGGCCCAGCGGCGGAAATCGCCGTCGGTGAAAATGCCGAGCAGCCGCCCCTCGCCGTCCTCGATGATCGCCGAACCGCAGCGCGCGCCGCTCATTTTGATGATCGCGTCGCGCACGCTCTCGGTCACATTCACAATCGCGGAACGTTCCCGGTTCCGCATGAGATCGCAGGCGCGCATGGTCACCATGCGGCCGATCGCGCCGCCGGGATGCAGCCGGCCATAATCGTTTTTGGTGAATCCCTGCTGCTCCAGCAGAACCATGGCCAGCGCGTCGCCCAGCACCAGGAGCGCCGTCGTCGTCGTCGTCGGGGCCAGGTTGAAGGGGCACGCCTCGCGCGGCACCGCCATCTCAACAACGAGATCGCTCATTTTCCCCAGGCTGGAAGCCTTGCCCGCGGTAATCGCAATTAGCTCTACGCCAAGACGTTTGGCCGGATTGAGGACAATCAGAAGTTCCTCCGTCTCGCCGGAATAGGAGAGCGCGATCAGGAGATCGTTTTTCTGGAGCATCCCGAGGTCGCCGTGCCGCGCCTCGACGGGATGCATGAAGATCGAAGGCGAACCGACGCTCGAAAGCGTCGCCGCGATTTTCTGGCCGATGTAACCGCTTTTGCCGATGCCGGTAAAGACCAGCTTGCCGCCGCGACCAACCGTCGCCATGCAGCGGGCGACCAACTCCTCAAAGGAGGCGCCGAGGGAATCGCGCACGGCGCCGATTCCGCAGATTTCGGTATCGAACACTTCGCGTGCACGGTCGAGAACTGTATTTTTCATTTGATTCCCCATCATGATCAAAGGCGGCAGGAGCGGATATCCGTCACGATAATGCCGCGCGCGCCGATCTCGTAAAGCTCATCCATGATCCGGTTGGTATCTTTGCGCAGCACCATCGATTTGACCGCGACCCAGTCGGGGCGCGAGAGGGGGGAGACGGTCGGCGATTCGATTCCGGGCGTGATCGCACAGGCGGCGTCGAGCGCGGTGCGCGGGATGTCGTATTCCATCATCGCATAGCTCCCGGCCAGGATGATCCCCTTGAGGCGCGCCATCAGCTTCTTCACCTCGGGGCAGCCGGCCACAGACTGATCCCTCGCTACCAGGACGGCCTCGGAATTCAACATCGGTTCGCCGAGGATCACCAGGCCCGCTTCGGTCAGCGTCGCGCCCGATTCCACCACGTCGGCGATGCAGTCGGCGACGCCGAGGCGGATCGAAATCTCCACCGCGCCGTCGAGCTTGACGATCTTGCAGTCGAGATTGCGCGCTTCCAGATGCTTGCACAGCAGCTCGGGGTAACTGGTCGCGATGCGTTTGCCGTTCAAATCATCGAGCGTCCAGCCGGATTCCCTGGGAACCGCGAAGCAGAACCGGGAACGGCCGAATTCCAACGGCATCAGCTCGGCGACTTCGGCGCCGCTGTCCATCAGAAGATCCCGGCCGGTGATGCCGAGGTCGAGCACCCCGTTCCCCACATAAAGCGCAATGTCGCGCGGCCGCAGGAAGACGAAATCGATCTCATTGGCCTGATCGCTCAGAATCAGCTCGCGACCGCTCCGGAGGCATTTATAGCCGGCCTCTTTGAGCAGCATGACGGCGGAATCGGAAAGGGCCCCCTTATTGGGAATTGCCAGTTGCAGCATTTTCATCAATATCCTGTATTACAAGTATTTATAGACGTCTTCGAGTTCCAGTTCGTTGGCGATCATCATCACCTGAAGATGGTAGAGGAGCTGGGAAATCTCTTCGGCGGTTTTTTCACGCCCTTCGTATTCGGCGGCCATCCAGACCTCGCCCGCCTCTTCGATCACCTTTTTGCCGATGAAGTGCTTGCCGCGCTCCAATTCCCTGACCGTCCCCGAATCGGGGTCGGCTGCGGCGGCTTTCTTCTTCAGCTCCTCGAACAATCCTTCAAAGGTTTTCATGACAGCTCCCTGCTTTCCAGATCAATAAATCATAAAGGGTAATATAATCCCGCAAGCAAAAAAAAGCAATATCTTGCACTTGAAAATCACGTTTCCGGGTATAGATTCCTTTACTATGATGAAAGAAGCGGAATTTTACCACAAAACCACTGCCGGCAACGTCGGCTGCGATCTCTGTCCGAGGCGATGCGAAATCCCTCCGGGCCGTTGCGGTTTCTGCGAAGTCCGCGTCAACAGGGACGGAACGCTCTACTCGCTTCCTTACGGCCGCCCGGCTGTGACGCAGATCGATCCGATCGAGAAGAAGCCCCTGATGAAATTTCTGCCCGGCAGCCGCACCTTTTCGATCGGCTGTTTCGGCTGCAACCTCGACTGCTGCTTCTGCCAGAACAGCAGCCTTTCGCGGGGAACCTATGTCCCGGGCCTGAAATACCCCGACCTCTCCCCGGAACGCGCAATCGAACTCGCCGTCGAACACAAGTGCGAATCGATCGCGTTCACCTACAACGAACCGACCGTCTGGGCCGAATACGCCATGGATATTGCGCGCAAAGCGCACGAGGCGAACTTGAAAACCGTCCTGGTCACCAACGGCTTCATTACCCCGGAGGCGGCGCGGAAATTCTACCCTTCCATCGACGCGGCCAACATCGACGTCAAGGGGTTCACCGAAGAATTTTACGCTTCCATGTGCCGGGGCGCTCTCGCCCCGATCTTGGAAGCGTGCGAAATCTTCAAACATGAAATCGGCGGCCACCTGGAACTGACCAATTTGATTATCCCGGGCAGAAACGATTCCCCGGAAATGACCGCCCGCTACCTCGATTGGGTGGAAAGCCGCCTGGGCAAGGATACGCCGCTTCATTTCTCAGCCTATTTCCCGGCGTACTGCTACCGCCAGAGCCCGTCGACCCCGCCGGAGCTGCTTTACCGCATCCGCGACTACGCCGCCAAACGGGGATTCCTCAACATCCAACTCGGAAACCTTCTGTGAAGCGCCTCAAGAAACATAAAATTCTGCTGATTTCAACGGGGATTGCCGCCTGTCTGGCCGTATTCGCACTGATCGCCGCCCACGTCACCGTGGAACGGCGCAACAGCCGGGTCTGGCTGACCACCGATGAAATCGAAGCGCGCGACGTAGGGCTCGTCCTCGGAACCTCCCCCAAAGGCAAATACGGCCCCAACCTGTATTACAATTACCGGATCAACGCGGCCGTGGAACTTTATTTTGCGGGGAAAGTGAAAAAACTCCTGGTTTCCGGCGACAACGGCCGCAAAGGCTACAATGAACCGGAAGACATGAAACAATCATTGATGAAACGCGGAGTTCCAGCGGAAGATATCGTCTGCGATTACGCAGGATTCCGCACGCTCGACTCCGTCGTGCGTGCCGACAAGGTGTTCGGGCAGAAAAAAATCATTATTATTTCGCAGGCGTTTCACTGCAAACGGGCGATTTTTCTCGCCGACCACAAAGGAATCGACGCGATCGGCTTCGCCGCGCGAACGCCTTCGGCCAAATACAACTTTGTCAGCGGGGTTCTGCGGGAAACCGCCGCCCGCCTCGCCGCAACGGTCGATCTGCTGATCCTCCGCAAACCGCGTTACCTGGGCAAGCCGGAGACAGTCTTCAGCGCTACTTGAAGTTCCACCTCAAGTTCCGGAGTTACTTCACGGTTCCGCGGAAACCGAACTTGTGGCAGTCCAGCAGATACGCCACCGCCTCCTCGGAATTGTCCACCACGTGGAAGAGGTCGAGATCACTTTGGGAAACCATGCCGCGCTTGACCAGCGTCCCCTTGAACCAGGTGATGAGACCGCCCCAGAACGTCTTATCCACAAAGATGATCGGAATCCGGTTGATCTTGTTGGTCTGGACCATCGTCAACACTTCGGACAATTCATCCAGCGTGCCGAACCCGCCGGGAAACACGATGATCGCGGTCGAATACTTGAGGAAACAAACTTTCCGCACAAAAAAGTAACGGAACGAAAGCGATATGCTCTGGTAATGGTTCGGGTGCTGTTCCATCGGCAATTCGATATTCAAGCCGACCGACTTGCCGCCCGCCTCATACGCGCCCTGGCTGGCTGCTCCCATGATTCCGGGACCGCCGCCGGTGATGACGCCGTAGCCCGATGCGACCAGGCGCTTGCCGAGGTCGCGTGCCGCCAGGTAATCCTTGTCGTCTTCCGAGGTGCGCGCCGAACCGAACACCGAAACCAGAAGCTCCGGCATCTGGCTCATATCGTCAAACGCCCCCACGAATTCCCCCATGATCCGCAGAATCCGCCAGGAATCGGCGGGCATGAAATCGTGGTTACTGAATTTCGAGACCTGGCAATCGCAATTTTTTTCCGCCATATGTTTCCCTCCGTTAGACTGGACTTCCCCCGAATATAGCCGACTTCATGCAACAAGTCAACTTGATTATCCGGAAAAACTAATTATATTGATCTATATGGGGAGGTTACTTATGAAACGGTTTTTACTCATTCTGCCGGTATCGCTCTTCGCGGCAGTCGCGCTTTCCGGAACCGGTTTATGGCCGACGGATTCGGGGACAAGCACGGGAATCACCATCGGCGACACCACCTACCTGCCCTCCGGCAACCGGATCGTGCGCAACGGCAACGTAGTGATTTACCAGGAAAAAGGAGGGTCGACTTTCAGCACCGCTCCCCGCCGGGAACCGCTGCATTTTCTGCAGAACCGTCAGGGACAGGTCGTCGGGCCGCTGGAGTTGCAGGAGCGTTCGCGCCCCCTGCCGCCGCCGCCGAATCCGCGGAACGACAATACGCCGTCGCCGGTTCCGCCGCCGGTTCGCGCCCCTTCGTTCAGTTCGCTGCCGAAGTCGCCGTTCCTGCGCCCGGGGCCGGTTGCTCGCTGACTTCCGGGGCCCGCAATTCCCCCCGCCACAACCCGAGTTTGTGGCTGCGGTAGCTGAAATTGGGCATGAGATTGGTCCAGCTCCGGTCGGAACGCTGCGGGAACTCCGTACTCAGAAGATAGACGACCTTTTCCTCTCCCGGCAACAGGTCGAGCCCGGGCAGCTTCCGGATTTCCAGCCCGGTGTAAAAGAGCTCCCCGTATAAGTCGAGGATGTTGCTCTTATAAATCCGCACTGCCGGTTCCTCAGCGAGCGCGGCGCTCACCCGGGCGCTGAAATCGCGTTTCTCGCGTTCCTGTGCCCGGTAGGGCTGAAGCACCGCCCAGAAAAAGATTCCGCCCGCCACCGACACGCCGAGAAGCATCAGCCAGACCGGCTGGACTTTGCGCCCCCGGTGAAAGAAAACGGCCAGGTACAGCAGCAGGCCGATCGCGACGGCCGCTCCCAGGCGGTACATGGGGCCGGTGCTGTAATCCGAAGTCAGGCTGAGGCTCATGAATTTGTCGAGAATCCAATCGGGCGCCAGGCATGCGACGCCGATCGCGACCGCGGCAAAAACGGCGAAATATTCACATAAAATCAACGCGCGCCGGATTTTATGCCCGTAACGGCGCATCGCCAGTTCATAATTGATGCCGACCAGGATGGAGAGCGGCCCCAGACGATAAATCAACTCGCGCGGATCGGTCTCCGGCAGAATCCAGAGAAGGCCGAGCGTGGAGAAGGCGAGCGTGCGCAGATAACGGCTGAGAATCGGCGTGTCATCCAGCGCCTGAAGCGCCACGCAGAAAGGAATCCAGCCGATCAGCGTCCAGGGCAGCAGCCGGATGACCAGCTCCAGCGGGAACGCGGCCAGCTTCAGGAGGTATTCACCGTACGAGACCTCTTCCCAGACCGATTCCAGCGGCACCCCGCGCGACAGCATTCCGTAGGGAAGCAGCCAGAACAGAATAGCCCCCGCCACAATGATCACGCCGATCGGGAAACCGATTTTTTTAAACTTCGAACTGACCGAAAGAGGACGGCGGAAAAAGAGCATCGGGAAAATGAAAAGCAACACCACCCAGAATCCCCCCGCCAGGAATCCCAGCGCAATCAGAAGCGAGGAGACGATCCAGGCCAAACTCCAATTCATCTTCCGCACCCCGTAATGGAAGAAGACCATCTGGGCGGACAGCAACAGGAAAGCGCAGGTCGTTGCGGGGTATCCCTCCACCCCCTTCTCCAGAATGAGATTGCTCCCGAGGTACATGGCCGCGGCGGCGAAACCGGCCCGGCTCGACCGCTTGCTCGCCGCCGCAAAGTAAACCAGAAAGGCGGTCGCACCGACCATCAGGACGGAGATTCCGCGCAGCACGCACACCATCTCCAGCCCGGTCAGCCGGTGAAACAGCGCCGCCAGGCCGGGAAACAGCGGATAAGCGTTGCGGATCGCCGCCCCGTGAGCGGTGATGGCGGAGAGGGATTTGAAATTCAACTCGGAGGCCAGCACCGCAAAAAGCCCCTCCTGCCGGATGAACTCGCGCATGCCGAGAAACCAAGGCTCGAAAAGAATCAGGAAAGCGATCCCGAGCAGAAAAAATCCGCCCCATTTCGTA
>JAVBSA010000570.1:0-4535 GCA_031556915.1 Victivallis sp. | reverse complement strand
CTTCAATTGAAGGCGGATGTGCTCGGGAAACCGATGGAGCGGATCGAGGTTGACGAGGCGGGGTGCCGGGGCGCGGCGATTCTGGCCAGGGCGGCGATGACGGGGGAGCCGGCGGGGGAACTGGCGAGAAGGGAGCGAGGTAAAATTGTGGAGCCGGATCCGGAGAAAGCGGAGTTTTACAGAGATAAGCTCGACGCGTACCGCAGCTTCTATGCGATGCTGCGTGAGAATCCCACAGCTTTTCATATGCAGAATCGTGGGAGCCTGACAGGGGTCGGGGTCTTTTCGACCTGATCGGTCGAAAAGACCGTCGCCCGCCTGGTGGCGGAAAATTTTTCAAATTTTCCTTTTTCAGCGTCACCGGCGCGCGAGAAAACTTGAGGCTCCGCCTCAAACTCCGCCAAAGGGTTATGCACCCTTTGGAAACCGCACCAAGGCCGAAAGGCCCTGGACCCGGTCGGCTTCGCCTCCCTACTTTCGCCACTCCGCCACTCTCTGGATCACCACGTAGAACGACGGGATCAGGAACACCCCGAACAGCACCGAGAACAGCATGCCCCCCACCGCCGCGAACCCTACTGCGCGGCGGCTCACCGCCCCCGCACCCGTCGCCACCATCAACGGCAGCAACCCCAGAATCAACGAAATCGCCGTCATCAGAACCGCGCGGAACCGGAGCCCCGCCGCCTTGACCGCCGCCTCCTCAATCCCCAATTTTTCACTCTCATGGCTGGAACGGGCGAACTCCACAATCAGAATCGCCGTCTTCGCCGCCATGCCGATCAACAGAACCAGCCCCACCTGCGTATACAAATTCAAATCGATCCCGCCCAGCCGGATAAACAGTACCGCGCCGAAAAATGCCACCGGCACCGAAAGCAACACCGGGAACGGCAGCATCCAGCTCTCATACAACGCCGCCAGAAACAGATAAATGAAAATCACCGCAAGACAGAAAATCCACGCCCCCTGCCCCCGGGCCAGACGCTCCTGGTAGGACATCTCCGTCCAGTCGAACCGCATTTCCGGCGGCAGAATCTTCGCCGTAATCTCCTCCATCGCATCCATCGCCTGCCCGGAACTGTACCCCGGAGATTGCTGCCCCTGAATGTTCGCCGACGAATAGGTGTTGTAACGGGCCAGGTACTGCGGCATGAATTCCTTGTGAAAGGTCACCAGCGCACTCAGGGGGACCATTTTGCCGGCGGAGTTCCGCACCTGGATCCGCCGCACATCCTCCGGCCGCATCCGGAACTCCTGCGATCCCTGAAGCATCACCTGGTAAACCTCGTCGTAACGGTTGAAGAGATTGACCATCGCGGAACCGGTGAAGTTTTCCAGCGCATTGTTGATTTCATCGATGGAGACGCCGCTCACCATCGCCTTGCGATAGTCGATTCTGGCGTAATACTGCGCGGTCGTCGCCTGATAGGGGGTGAAGACACTGAAGAATTCGGGGCGTTGCCGGGCCTCTTCGACAATCCGCCCGAGGACTTCCCCCATTTTGGCGGGATGGGTCCCGGAAGTGTCCATCACCACAAAATTGAAGCCGCCGGTAGCGCCGATTCCCTGAATCGCGGAACGGTTGATCAGCATGATTTCCGCCTCCGGAATCCGTTCATGAAACTGTTTTTGCAGTCTCCGCATCACAGCGGGCTGGCTCTGGGAAACGCCTTTGCGTTCATCCCACGGCTTGAGCGTGACGATTCCCCAGCCGTTGTTGATTGCGGTGGACGCGGTGAAAATCGAGAATCCGTTGGTGACGACCACATCTTTGACCGCCGGCTCCTCGCGGGCGATTTCATAGAGCTTGTGCGTTGCCGCCGCCGTCCGCAGCAGCGAGGCGTTGGGGGGGAGCTGCAAGTTCACATAGAACACCCCGCGGTCTTCATCCGGAATGAAGCCCGTGGGAGTCTGTTCCAGCATCCGGAACACAAACACCGAAGCGCCCAGATAAGCGACGGTTGCGAGCAGCGCAATCCGGATCAGCCTCTTCACCAGATTGTTGTATCCCCTGGAGAGTGTGCCGAAAACACGTTCGTACCCCCTGGCAAGAACATTGGGTTTCGCCCCTTCGCGGGCGGGCTTCAGCAGCAGCGCCGCCAGCACCGGGCTTAACGTCAGGGCGTTGATCGCCGAAAATGCCACCGCCAGAGAAATCGTGATGCCGAACTGCCGGTAAAGCGCCCCCGTGATGCCCGACAGGAAGCAGATCGGCACAAACATCGACATCAGCACCGCCGTGGTCGCCACAATGGGGCTCGTAACCTGCTGCATCGACTTGATCGCGGCCTCGCGCGGCGAAAGCTTCTCCGTCGCCATCAGGCGGTTGACGTTCTCAATGACGAGAATGGCGTCATCCACCACAATTCCGATTGCCAGGATGAATCCGAACAACGAAATAAGGTTGATGGAGTAACCGGCCAGCTTCAGCACAGTGAAGGTCGTCAGAAGCGAAACCGGGATGGAGACGGCGGGAACCAGCGTGGCGCGCCAGTCCTGAAGGAAAAAGAACGTCACCAGAACAACCAGCCCGATCGCCTCGATGAGCGTGATAACCATCTCCTTGAGCGACGCCTTTACGCTCAGCGTGGTGTCGTAGGTGAAATCATATGCGAGATCGGCGGGGAAACTTTGAGAGAGCCGCTCCATCGTCTCCTTGCACCGCGCAGCGATTTCAAGGGAATTGGCGTCGCTGTACTGGTAGATCGCCATCAGGGCGGCCGGTTTGTTGTTGAGGGTGACGAAACTGCTGTAATCCTGCGCGCCGAGCTCGACCCGGGCGATGTCTTTCAAATAAACCTGTGCGGTTCCCGTGCCGGAACGAATGATGATTCCGGCGAATTCCCGCTCGGTGATCAGCCGCCCCCGGGTGACGAGGACATGGCGGAAGGCTTGACTCGTCGGGGCGGGCGTGCTGCCGAGACTGCCCGCGGAAACCTGAACGCTCTGACTTTCAAGGGCGGCAATGACGTCTTCGACGGAGATTCCGAGAGAGGCCATCTTGTCCGGGTTCAGCCAGATCCGCATCGAATAGATCATTTCGCCAAGCATCTTGGCATCGCTGATGCCGGGGATGCGGGCGATTTCATTGAGAATGTTGATCAGAACATAGTTGTTGAGAAAGAGCGAATCGTAGGTTCCGCCGGGGGAACAGAGGCTCAGCGTCATCAGGATGCTGGCGGATTTCTCTTTGACGATCAACCCCTGCTGCTGCACCGCGGCGGGGAGCTGGGCGCTCGCCCAGGATTCGCGGATCTGGGCGTTGAGCGTGTTGAGGTTCCCGCTGGTCCCGGGACGGAAGGTGACCGTGGTGAGCGCCGTGCCGGCATCGGAACTGGTGCTGGCCATGTAGAGTCCGTCCTTGACGCCGTTGACCTCGGTCTCGATCGGCAGGACGACGGTGTTCTGGATCGTAAGCGCGTCGGCACCCGGGTAAGTGGCGGAGATCTGTACCTGCGGCGGCACGATGTCGGGATACTCCGAAACCGGGAGCGACAGCAATGACAGGAACCCGATGAGCGACATTAAAATCGCCACAACGAAGGCGAACACCGGGTGATCGATGAAAAATTTACTCAGCATGGTTTACTGTGTCCCGGCCGGGTCTTTGGGGTCGATGTTGCGCACCGGCGGAGTCCGGAAATTGCGCTCCAGCTCCTCTTGCACTTCGCGTGCGCTTTTCGCGGCGTCGGCGCTGGCGGATTCGCCGCCGGTATCGACGCTTTTCAAGTAAGAATCCTCCCGTTCCCGCGCCGGAACCGTGGCCGCCTTCTCTTCGGTCAGCAGCTTGAAGTTGGCACTCTGGGCGTCGGATGGGGTGGCCCCGACGGCAGTTCCGGCGCGCATCCGGGTGAAATTGTCGAGGATGACCCGATCCCCCGCCTTCACCCCCTGCGAGACGGCGACGAAATGGTCGAATTCATGCGTGACGACGATATTATGCCGTTCGGCCTGATTGTTCGCACCGGCGGTCCAGACGTAATCGCCCGCCTGGTCGGTGAGGACGCCGATGCGGGGAACCAGGAGCAGCTCCTCCGCCGTCGCGCTCCGGATGTTCAACGTGACGAACTGGCCGGGGGCGAGAATTCCTTTGGGGTTCCGGAAAATTGCCAGCAGCGACGCGGTCGCGGTGGAAACATCGATCCTGTTGTCGCTGCGGACGACGGCTCCCGGTTCCGGATAAACTTCTCCGTTCTCCATCACAAGTTCGATCCGCAGAGTGGAAAATGCCTTTTCGGAGCTGAGATATTCGCCGAGAATCCTCAAGTCGCTGTCCGCCGGGGCGCATTGCACCAGAATGTGCGACTGATCGACGATATTGGCCAATACGCCGCTGTCGGGGCCGACCAGGTTGCCGACATCGTACCGGCTGAGCCCCATCCAGCCGTCGAACGGAGCGACGACTTTGGTGTAAGAGAGGTTCAAGAGAGAAAGTTCCAGCTGTCCACGCAGGATTTCGACGTTGGAATCGGCCTCGACCTTGGCGGCGAGCGCGTTATCGTAATTCTGCACGGAAGTTGCCAGCCGTTCGA